>CAXTUE010000001.1:0-12986 GCA_964247355.1 uncultured Ktedonobacteraceae bacterium
GGCTGTTGGTGCGCATGGTTTGATACCACGGATAGGGGTTGAGTCTCCGGTCTTGTTCGGCGGTGGTCATGAATCTATGCTTTCTAGTGTGATAAACACGCTTACACTAAAGAATACAAGTATCTGTCTCTTTATTGTAAGAAGGTGAAAGAGTGTATGTCAAATAAGAAAAACAACACGATCATACATGGGCAGTCTGCCCATGTATGATCGTGTTGTTTTTCTTTGACCTAGTTCACATTGCGGCTCTTGCCAGCCCAATATTTGTCGCGCAGGTTGCGCTTGAGAATTTTTCCTGCGCCGCTCTTAGGCAGTGCTTCGGACGCGATTTCTACACTCCGGGGCACTTTATAACCTGCAATAAGCACTCGTGTATGAGCTATCAGGTCGTCTTCGCTTGCATTCATGCCGGGTTTGAGGACGACGACGGCATGTACTGCCTCGCCCCATGCCGGATGCGGGATGCCAATGACTGCCGCTTCCAACACGGCGGGATGCGTGTAGAGCGCATTTTCGACTTCTACCGAGTAGATGTTTTCGCCGCCGGAGATAATCATGTCTTTGGCACGGTCGATGATGAAGATGTAGTTTTCTTCGTCTACGGTGGCAAGGTCGCCCGTGTGCATCCAGCCATCAACGACTGCGGCGGCAGTCGCTTCCGGCATATGCCAGTAGCCCATCATGATATTTGGGCCGCGCGCAATCACTTCGCCAATTTCCCCCGGTTGCACATCCTCGCCCTCAGCGTTGACGACGCGCACCTCGACTCCTGTAACCTCTTTGCCAGCAGAGGCAAGGCGACGTACCTGCTCAGGCGTTCCCTCGGTAATATGCTCATCCAGGTCCAGACCAGTCAAAAGTGGAGAAGTTTCGGTCATGCCATAGCCTTGAGCAAAGACTTGACCCAGACGCTTCAAGCCTTTTTTGAGCAGTTCGACCGGCATGGGCGAAGCTCCATAGGCCAGTCGGCGCATACTCGACAGGTCATATTTATCTATATCGGTATGGTTCAATACAGCGTTAATCATTGTCGGAACCATGAAGGTCAATGTTACTTTCTCGTCCTGCACAGTCTGCATAAATTGTAAGGGGTTGAACATAGGATTGAAGACATTGCGCGCACCAAGCATGACAAGGGCAAAGGCCGAGCTGGTGTTGCCAAGATGGAACATTGGCGCGGTATGCAAGTAGGCATCCTTGTCTGTATAGCGTCCCGCGATAGCAACATGCATGGCGTTAGAGACAATATTTTTGTGCGAGAGCATGACGCCTTTGGCCCGTCCCGTTGTACCGCCCGTATAGTACAGGCCAGAGAGGTCTTCGTCGTCCATCTGCTGATCGACGGTTTCCAGCATTTGCGAGCCGCGCGAAATCAGTTCTTCGTAGTTATGTGTTGCTTCGAGAGCTTCATCGCCGATGTAGACGATATGCTCGACGGTTTCGTAAGTATCGCGTCCAGTGGTATAAGGGGCAAATGTTTTATCGACAACGAGTGCTTTGGCGCCACTATCGTTGAGAATGAAGACAATTTCGGGCCGAGCCAGACGAATGTTGAGCGGCACGATAACGGCACCCATACGGGCCGTCGCATAGTACATTTCTAAGTAGCGATGGCAGTTGAGCATGAGCACCGCAACACGGTCTCCGCGCTGAATACCGAGGGCGGCGAGACCACGGGCCAGATAATCTGTACGCTGGTCAAATTCTTTCCACGTATAGCGGGTAGTACCGCATGTGACAGCTTCGCGATTGCCGTAAACTTTTTTCGCGTGTGCGAGTCCCTGTGCGATATTCATGAAATCCCTCCCTATGATGTGGCTAATTGCTTTTTCACGGTGTTCAATGCTTCTGCAACCGTACGCGACGCTTGTTGCAAAGGAAGGCGTTTAAGACGATGAGCGAGGGCCATTGGCGCGATAGTAAACACATGATCGGATGTCACTTCCGCAACACCAAGATAGGCTGCATAGGTTTGGGCGGCGCGACGCATGACGATATCGCCGCGATGCCCGTCGATATCCAGTTCGATATTGATACGTGCGATAAGCTCGGAGACGGAGTTTGGAACGGTTATATGACGTTCGTTCTGTGAGGCTTGTACAATACGATTGTGTAATTCTTGTTCAGAAGGCGCATAGTCTGCGATAAATGCCTCTGGTGCAGACTCGAAACGTTCGCGCAGTTCGACAATTGAGACACGCTGGCGAATATCATGAATAGAGGTGATATCGACACACAGGCCGAAACGGTCGGTCAACTGGGGGCGCAGTTCGCCCTCTTCAGGATTCATCGTGCCAACAAGCAAAAAGCGCGCGGGGTGAGTAAACGAAACGCCTTCGCGCTCAACAATATTCGTGCCCATCGCGGCAGAGTCGAGTAGCACATCGACAACGTAATCATCAAGCAGGTTCACTTCATCAACATACAGAATGCCCCGGTTCGCTTCGGCAAGCACACCCGGCTCAAATCGGCGTTGTCCTTCGCGTAGAGCATGTTCGAGGTCGAGCGTACCTACAACACGGTCTTCCGACGCGTTGATAGGTAGATCGACGACGCGCATTCTTCTTTGCGTTACAGGTAGCGTCTCGCCTTGCTCAAAACGGCTACGACAGGATGAGCACATCAAAGCGGGTGAATTGGGCGGACAGGAAAAGGGGCAATCGCTAACAACGGAAAGTTCTGGCAACACGGCTGCAAGTGCGCGAACGGCGGTCGATTTGGCGGTACCTTTTTCGCCTCGGATAAGAACACCACCAATAGAGGGCTGAATGGCGTTGAGCAGAAGCGCGAGTTTCATCTGTTCCTGCCCGACAATCGCGCTGAATGGATATGTAAACATGCTGCGTGTCCGTTTCGTCTGCTAATGCTAAAAGGGGTCATGCCCGGTACGGGTCTGATTGATCACACCCCACGACAACGGGATGTGATCAATCAGACCCATACTAGACGTTACGTTAACGCATTACAATTATTGAGCGAACTCGATGACGCCACGGATGTTCTTGCCAGCGATCAGGTCCGCATAGGCTTCATTCACCTGATCGAGCGTGTACACCTTTGTAATCATCTCGTCCAGCTTGAGTTTGCCTGCGTGATACATCGCCAGCAGTTCGGGGATGTCTCTACGTGGCTGTGAGTCGCCGTAGAGCGTACCCATAATCGTCTTCTGGTACAGCACGAGGTCGAGTGGTGGTATCGGAATAGACTCGGCGGTGGCAGGAGTGAGACCGATCACGACAACGGTACCATTTTTCGCGACACAGGCATAGGCTTGTCCGATGGTCGCGGGCGTTGCGATAGCTTCAAACGCATAACGCACACCTTCACCGTAGGTCAAGTCTTTGACAGTTTGTACGAGGTCCTGATTTTTGGGATTGATGGTATGCGTCGCGCCAAATTCCTTCGAGCGTTCGAGCTTGTAGTCATTCGTATCGACAGCGATAACCATACGTGCGCCGGCAATTGCTGCGCCCTGCACAGCATTCATACCAATGCCACCACAGCCAATGACCATAACAGTGCTGCCAGCCTCAACCTTTGCACGGTGAATAACGGAGCCAACACCGGTTGGCACACCACAGCCGACAAGCACAGCTTTGTTCAATGGATAGTAATCCTCAACCTTAACAACAGATGCTTCAGGAACAACAGTATGCTCAGCGAAGGTTCCAACAACACACATTTGACCAATGTCCTCGCCTTTTGGCCCATGTATGCGGAACGTGCCATCAAGCTGCGGTCCCATCAGAATGGCCGCGCCAAGATTACACAGGTTGGCATGACCAGATGTGCAGTAGTAGCAGACACCACACGAGGGAATGAAGGTGAGAACGACGTGATCTCCGACCTTAACGTGTGACACATCTGGCCCGATGGCCTCAACAATGCCTGCACCCTCGTGACCAAGGGCCATTGGTAAATAACCGGGGAGTTCGCCAGAGATGATGTGATAGTCGGAGTGGCAGATGCCTGCCGCGACCATCTTAATCTGGACTTCGTGTGCCTTTGGCGCATCCAGTTCGACCTCTTCGACCTGAATGGGTTTGCCTGGTTCGTAAATTACTGCGGCTCGTGTCTTCATCGAATACGACCCTTTCTTTGAGAGTCAATGACTCTCAGAACTACACAGGTAAGCTTTTCAAAGGACAATACGTTACGGCTTATAATACCCCTTTCGTAGTAATTGTTGCTCGTAAGCCGAACGATACTGGTAGTAGTCGGCATCCAGTACACGTGCCAGTTCAGGACACGGGCTGGGTACTTTCTCACCCTTCTCGTTGGTCACAGTTGTCAGTGGGTTTGTATCAATCATGACGGTGGGAATGCGACGTGTAGCAATCTCTTGCGCAATATCTAAAGCGTCACGTTGCGGTGTGCCACTTCGCATATTGCCGGAGAGATCAATGTTCGCAATACCATCCGTCAGAATGACCAGAATTGGTTTGACGGTCGGGTTACGATACTGTTCAAGTTCGGCGAGCCGTAACCCCTCAAGTAACCCTGTTGCCAGTGGAGTACAACCGCCGACGTAGAGTTCGTCCACGCAGCGACGCGCGTTGCTGAAATTGCGCGTGGGTGGAAGAATGACGCGTCCCTGCGCGAAACGAAAGACAAGCATGGCGACGCGATCACGTTTTTCATAGGCGTTCTGTAATAACGCAAGGAGGATTCGTTTAGTCTTTTGCATCAATTGGCGCGCCATCACAGAGTCACTGCCATCAACAACGAGTATGACCAGCGAACGCGTTTTACGTTCACGCACCTTTTGACGCAGGTCGCTGACATGCAATTCAAGCTTGCCACCATTGACGCGACCACGCACACGCTGATAGGGAGCGGCGGCACGAATTGTAGCACCAAAGGCAACATCGGTGACGGGGTTGGCCTGACGGCTACGCGTAAAACGTCCACTATGGCGCGAGGTGAGCGAGAGAAAGCGACGACCAGCATCGTGGCGTGTGATACGATCTCTCGTAACATTGATGAGATGTTGAATCTGCGCCACATCGGAGTCGCCGCGCATGTGACGAGTGATGCCAGAAGGTCCTTCTTGCTCGTCTGTGCGCTCTTCGACCTCGACATCATCATCGACGGTCGCTAGCTCCTCCGGCGTATCACTATTATCGGCAGCCGCCGGAACTTGCTCCAAAGAGCGCACAAGCTGCTGTGTAATGGATGTATCGTTTCGCATCCGGTGCGGCATGGCAAGATTAGCGGCTTGCTCTATGTCCGCTTGCGTGACCTCGACGCGATTGTCCCATGCAGCCATCGCACGAGCCGTACGCACAATAACGATATCGCCACGATGCCCTTCCGCATGCAAACGCTTGTCAACCAGCACCGCAACGACTTGCCGCAGATACGCTGAGATACGAACAGTAGGTAGCAGAAGTCGCGCTCGTGCGATGCGATTGTGCAACATCTGCTCGGCCTCGGTCCACTTCTCACAAAAGACTATCGGGTCCGCATCAAAGGCAAGCCGACGCTCTACAACGGTTGCGCGTATGGCCGGGTCACGCATATCTTCGGCATCGACATACAGACCTATTCTGTCCAACAATTGAGGACGCAGCGCGCCCTCCTCTGGATTCAGAGTCCCAATCAGCACGAAGCGCGCCGGATGAACCGTCGAAATCGTGTCACGCTCAACGCGGTTCACGCCGAGTGCCGCAGCATCGAGCAACAGGTCCACAATAGAGTCATTAAGCAGATTGATTTCATCGACATAGAGAAAGCCACGATTGGCGAGCGCGAGCAGTCCCGGCGCGAAATAACTTATACCCATTTCAAGTGCCGTTGCGAGGTCAAAGCTACCAGCGACACGATCTTCACTCGCATTCAGTGGCAATGTGACAAGTGGAACGGGACGTTGTGCAAGTGGCAGAATTTCGTTATGTGCGAGACGCGTTTGACAGCTATTACACATCCAGCGTTGAGAGGTAGGATCACAAAAATAGGGGCAGTCGACGACGCCCGTAATCGTGGGCAACAGGTTTGTAAGCGCGCGCACAGCGGTGGACTTGCCTGTTCCTCTGCGTCCACACACGAGGACACCGCCAATCGAAGGGTCGATGGCATTGAGAATCAGCGCGAGCCGCATCTTCTGTTGTCCAACCATAGCACTCAACGGGAAGGTCGTCATAGGTCCCCCGCCTTTGTCGTCGAAATGTTGTAGGGACCGATCTATCACGTCCTCTCTAGCAGTCGAAATGCTGAAAGGACGTGGTAAATCGGTCCCTACAGACATCCGCACTGATTCGTCGAAGACAATAAATCGGTTCGTCAATTTTGCCGCATGGTATCACAACAAAATGTTACATGTCAACAGTATTGTTGTGCTAATGTTTATGAATGTTATCTCGTCCAATAGCCAGCGTCAACAGGTAAGGCATGACCTGTCATATGACGCGCCTCTGCCGAGGCTAGCCATAGCACAACATTGCTGATGTCCTCTGGTGGCAACAGGTTCCGGTCTGGAAAAAGATTGAGCGAGTTCATCAATTGTAGCATATGCTCATGAGTCGCGTTTGATCCTGGACCTCCAGCGAAAATATCGTACAGAGCTTGATTGTTGAGCATTGCAGTATCAACACTGGTGGGGCACAGAGCATTGACATTAATATTGTACTGGGCTAATTCTATCGCCAGTGTCTTCACGAGACCAAGCACACCATGTTTTGCCGCGACATAGTGCGCGAGATTCGCCATGCCTTTCTCTCCGGCAGTCGATGAAACACAAATAATTTTGCCACTCCGCCTGTCGAGCATCTGCGGTATAGCTACTTTACACGTAATCCAGACGCCCTTGAGACAAACATTCACGGTCTCATCCCACTGCTCTTCGGTCAATTCCCAACTCGGCGCGAAAGAGTAGACGCCAGCATTGGCAACCACGATGTCGAGTGGTCCCAGTTCCGTGCGCGCACGTTCAGCAAGTGCTTGCATAGCGGAGAGATTTGTTACGTCGACCTGCTCTACAATGACTGGACGACCCAATGTCTCGATCTCGTGTGCAAGCGCGTCTAACTCTCCGGGTTGTGCGAGCGGATAGGGAATCGTGTCGTACTGACGACAAGCATCGCACAGCACAAGACGCGCGCCCTCACGCGCGAATGCTAGCGCGTGAGAGCGTCCCATGCCGTGTGCGGCACCAGTGATAAAAACAGTGCGGTCCTGAAAACGTGAACGGGTGGAACTAGTAGACGCCACAGATACCATCAATGGTGAAGTCCTCGATGATCAGTTCTTCGTCCAGTTCCTCAAGTTCAAGCTCTTCGGACGTAGTTTCGTTCAGTGTTGTGGTCTCTTCTTCGATGATGTTTGTGGGGTGAAGCGTGGAAGTGCTCTCTGGCATTGACGTACCTCATTCTGACTAGAAATACGAAACGATGTGTTGATAGCATACCATCAGATTGTACAGAGTACAAGGGAGAAACCAACCACCATGATACACTTTTCACGTCATGAGGGTTGGTTTCTCTTGTTTCGGCTTACGCAGGAATCATCTCGTTGGGATTGAGGACATATTTTCGTGCAGCTCCCTTATCAAAATCTTTATAGCCTTGAGGAGCATCGTCCAGTGTGATGACGGTAGCGTTGACGGCCTTTGCAATCTGTACTTTGTCGTTGAGAATTGCCATCATGAGTTGCCGGTGATAGCGCATCACGGGACATTGACCTGTTGCAAATGTCAGCGACTTGGCCCATCCAAGGCCAATACGTATACCGAGTTGACCGACCTGAGCATTCGCATCAATACCGCCTGGATCACCCGTCACATAGAGGCCAGGAATACCAACTTTGCCTGCAACCTGTGTGATGGTCATAACGTCATTGAGCACTGTTGCAGGTGCCTCAGATGCGCCTTGACCATGGCCACGTGCTTCAAAACCTACGCAGTCAACGGCAGCATCCACCAATGGCTCGCCAACAATCTGCGCAATCTTCTCGGCAAGCTCACCACTTGTCGAGAGATCGACAGTTTCACAGCCAAAACTCTTCGCCTGTGCCAGACGGTCAGTATTCATGTCACCAACGATTACGACGGCAGCACCCAGTAACTGGGCAGATGCGGCACACGCAAGACCAACAGGACCCGCACCAGCAATATAGACCGTTGAGCCTGTGGTCACACCAGCAGTGAACGCTCCGTGATAGCCTGTTGGGAAGATGTCCGACAGCATCGTCAAATCTTTAATCTTTGCTAGAGCTTGATCGCGGTCGGGAAATTTCAGTAGGTTCCAATCAGCATAGGGCACCATGACATACTGAGCCTGTCCACCAATCCAGCCGCCCATGTCCACGTAGCCGTATGCAGCACCGGGGCGCGCGGGATTGACGTTGAGACAAACACCAGTATTACCAGCTTTGCACATGCGACAACGACCACAGGCAATATTAAATGGCACAGAGACAAGATCACCTACTTTAAGAAACTGCACATCACTTCCCGCCTCAACGATTTCACCGGTTATCTCGTGACCGAGTGTTTGCCCCTTTGGAGCTGTGGTACGACCCCGCACCATATGCTGATCGCTGCCACAGATATTTGTTGCTACGACTTTGAGAATAACACCATGCTCCGCCTTGCGTGTATTCCCTGGAACTCCTGCTGGTATTTCTAGCTTGGGATATTCAATACCTTGAATGGCAACTTTGCCAGGCTCTACATAAACAACGCATTTATTGTCTGCCATGTCGATCTCCCTCTCTTCAGTGAGAATAGGTGTGCTTGAAAGCCTATCAGAGGATTGCACCGGGAAGGGAAAAGAGTTTCTCATACGCTTCAGCACGTGTATTCGTCTTTTTCAGGAATGCCTGCGTTGATAGTAAGGTGACATTACACGCTCTTCGTGTACAAGGACGCACTACAATCTTAAAGGAGTTTCACATATGTTTTAAATGAGAATGGTGCGTGTGGAGATTGTGTCAGCAGGGCACCGCGTATTTTCCGCAGGAAAGGTATTAGGTTCCCTGGTTACGCAAGGACATCTATCTCCATCATAGGTATACCATGAGAAAGAGGATTAGTCAATCAAAAATCTGGAAACATCTATTGACTTGACTTCTTGCCTCTTGACTGGGTATGCTTGCTTTACGGAATACGTCGTCGCTTTATTCCCCACAAGGAGATCCCGATGTCCCCTGTTTCCTATCAACTTATTGCGGAAGTCAAGATTCGGCGCGAGTCGTTTGGTGGCATTCTCTACAAGTATGGCTGCGCCGATAGAGGTGCGCTCTCGTTTATCAATTCTCCCCAACTTGTTGAACTACTGATTGCGAGTCAAGAACAGCATGCCAGCGATGTTAGTGCCGCGATTGCAAGTAGTCGCTACTCCGAGGCAAGCAAACAGAAACTGTATGTTGCGCTTGATGATCTTGTGAAGCGTGGCTATGTGCAAGCTTTGGCACCTGTTGAATAACGGACAGAGGAGTATGTATGATGGTAGAACTTGTGCGCTTCATGGAACGTCCTGACCGTTCAGCAAAAAAGCGCGTTGGGACGGTGAATCCACTTGCACTGACGGCAATGCAGCAAACTGGGAAAATGGTACCGCAGACAAAGGGGCGCGGTTCACAACGCTTTCTGCAGGGCGGTTTGTCGGCACCAATCACGATCACATGGGAGATTACTGCCGCCTGTAATATTGCCTGTGTACACTGCCTTTCGGCATCGGGACGCCGCAGACCAGGAGAGCTAAAGACGGCACAGGCCCTTGCATTAGTTGATGAGTTCGCGGAGATGCAGGTATTTCAAATTCACTTTGGTGGTGGCGAGCCATTTATTTATCCCGGCATCTGGCAGGTGCTCGAACGCTGCACCGAAAAAAACCTTGTGATGTGTATCAGTACAAACGGTACACTTATCACGGCTGACCGAGCGAAACGCTTGAAACAATTTGACCCGCTTTACTTCCAGGTAAGCTTAGATGGCGGTACAGAGCACACGAATGATCGTATTCGTGGGCAGGGCGTGTTCAAGCGGGCGTTGCGTGGTCTGGAACTATTGGCAGCAGAGAACCACAGCTTGACCGTCAATAGCGTCTTGACGCGCTATAGCTTCTCTGAGCTAGACAAACTCTATGATATTGCGGCAAGCTTTGGCTCAAAACTGCGCGTCACGCGACTACGGCCTTCGGGACGTGGGCAAGACGTATGGGCCGACCTGCATCCCACGCAAGAACAATATCGCGAGTTTACAGCGTGGTTGACAACGCATCCCGATGTGTTGACGGCGGATTCGTTCTTCCACCTCAACGCCTTTGGCAACAAGCTTGCTGGCCTGGATGTCTGTGGTGCGGCTACCGCGACCTGTTGTATCTGTCCAGAGGGTGAGGTCTACCCATGTGCCTTCTTCCAGGCACCAGAGTTCGAGGCTGGCAACCTGCACGACAGAACATTCAAGGAAATCTGGCAAGACTCAATGCTCTTCGACTACTACCGCAAAATGGGCGGCGGTGCCTGTACAGGTTGTGGACAGTACAACACCTGTCACGGCGGCTGCCCTGCCACGAAATGGTTTGTGCATCAGAAGTTGAGCATTAAGGACCCTGAATGCGTGCTAGAGGTTGTATAACCCTTTGTTGTAGGGATGCAGTTGCATCCCTACATTCTTCAATTCCTTAATCGTTTATGGGAATTACTCAAAGTAATGAGCAACACAATAGGTAGGAGAATAACAATTGCGAGACTACCTATCTGGGCAACCTTGTCTACAATCGTAAATTGTGACAGATGGCTTAGATGGTAGATGAAGTGTGGAACTGCATATACTAGCCATGCAACAAGCACCACTTGTATTAAGCGGCGTTCGCATAAAATTATTGACCAGATAAAAAGAAACGCAAAACTTAAGTTAAACTCGCCAACGTCACGGGTAAGATGCTCATTATAGGGAGGCAAGAGAGCCACCCAAGGATGATTGGGGAGTGGGAACATTGTGAAGAAGGATACTGGAGCCAGTAAAGCCCAGCATCCTGTTACTCCCGTAAGAAGAGCAAGAATTCCGAGACCCGCGCGAAGCAAACCATATGCCAGGCCCTCAGTGTCTTGATGAACTATCTTCTTCCTAGTTTGCTGATACATGCTCTTCTCTCCCCTCCATTTCACGAGGATACTGCCGTTGTAGCCATTGGCTCCATGTCGTATTTCCGTGTAATAGTTCCTCTGGACGTGTGTTATCTCCCTTATGAAAGCCTTGCGCCACCTTACCAGGAAGCCATAAGGGAATCTTTACACGTCGCATTCCTTTTTGCTTCATCCATATAGCCGCCATTTCCCCTAGTGTCATTACCTGTGGACCTACCAAATCAGATACGCAATCTGCTGACCTTTCATCTACCATCTTGCATAAATGGAAGGCTACTTCTCGTTCATCAATTGTTTGAGCTTTAAAATCAGTTGGCACGATTGCTACTAAAGGAGGTTTTGTCATTGCTTGTAGGAGAATATCAACAAAGGCGTGAAATTGTGTGGCTCTCAAAATAGACCAGGAAATGTTAGCACTCTTAATCAGCTCTTCCGCAAGCATTTTGTTTTGATAATAAGAAAACGGAATACGGTCAACACCAACGATAGAGATGTAGACTATGTGTGCAACGCCAGCATTGCGCGCATTTTCCACTAGCATCTGTGTTCCATGAACATCTACTTGTTTTGGATGCGTAGGATCAGTCGCTGCATGTACAACCACATCGATACCTGATACAGCTTCAGTAATTCCTTGTCCAGTTGCTAAATCTGCCTGCACCCATTGTGTTCCAGATGCTAGATGGACTGGCTGACTCCTGCGGCTCATAATTTGGACAGTATATCCCATTTCAACAAGTTTCGTTACAACGTGACGACCTAAATAACCTGCTCCACCAGTTACAAGAACGTTTGTCATAAAACCTCCATCGCTTTCTTTCTCTCTTTCTCATTCTGGTTTTCGTACTGTGATGCACAGGAGACGATTTGAATGGTTGAAGTGTGACATTCCACGTTAGGTTCTTGTCCATAACGCTGAGTAAGACTATAGTATACAGAAGAGAATTTTTAGAATGAGCAGGAACGAAAAGAGGCTACGTTGGAGGATTTTGAGCACTATCGCACTTTGCTTTTCTCTATTGCCTATCGCATGACAGGTAGCGCAAGCGAAGCGGAGGATATGGTTCAGGAGACGTATTTACGCTTCCGTGACACGCCCAAAAGTGAAATTCGTTTGCTCAAACCCTACCTTACCACTGTCATTACTCATCTCTGTCTCGACTATCTCAAATCCGCTCACGTTCAACGCGAACAGTACATTGGCCCCTGGTTGCCTGAACCCATACTTACGACAGAAGCGGGACTACTACCTGTGGAGACAGTGGAACAACGAGAATCTATTTCGATGGCGCTTCTGGTCTTACTCGAGCGCTTAACTCCGCCAGAGCGTGCAGTCTTTCTTCTTCATGAGGTCTTTGACTATTCTTTTGAAGAGGTGGCAGAAATTATTGGAAAAAGCCCTGCTAACAGCCGTCAACTCTTTCACCGCGCAAAACGACACCTTGCAGAGAAGCAATCACGTTTTACACCTTCACGAGAAACACAACAGCAACTCGTCACGCACTTTCTTACCGCCAGTCAGTCAGGAAATATTTCCGCCCTTACAGCATTATTAGCACAGGATGTTATATCATGGTCAGATGGAGGTGGTAAAGTCTCGGCAGCATTGCGACCTATCGTTGGTCGAAAAGCGGTGGCTCGTTTGTGGATAGCGCTTATCAACAAAGCTTATAAACAGCACTGTCTCTTCTCGGCAACTATTGAAGAGGTAAACGGAAGTATTGCTGTCCTGGTTTGGGATGACAAGGTATTGCTTCTACTTGTGTCATTTGATTTTATTGATAAGTATATACAAGCGTTTCATGTCATCTTAAATCCTGAAAAATTAGTGTATATTCATAGCCAGTTAAAAAGCTGAACTTTAGAGATTATAGATGCGTCCTAGAAACAGTTTAACT
>CAXTUE010000001.1:12996-30721 GCA_964247355.1 uncultured Ktedonobacteraceae bacterium
AAACAGAAGTTCTGACTCATAAATTATTCTCGCCAAAAAGCTGACACTCTACGGGTTGGAGCTTCTGTTTTTTGTCTTACAGCGAATATGGTTCTCGAATGGTAAATTATGGCTTACCTGCGGTCAGCCCGTTTCTCGTACTTGCTTACCGCCATCTTGTGAGCTTCGACGAGCAGTGGTACCACTTTCGTATCAAATGTCTCATCGCTAGGGTTGAGTATACACACCCAGTACATCCGGCCATACACAGGATGAGGCATCAACTGATTCAGGGTAGTGAAGTCGTAATCACTAGAATCGCCACTTTCAATTTTGTTGCTCCCGTAGGGCGGGAGCTTTGGCTCACCAAAGAGCGTACGAAACGTCTGCTTGCCAACGCCGATGTTCAAGCGAAAGACCGAAGGACGGTTGAGATTGGAGAACTGGTCATTGATATCGCTTGTGACAAGCGTCACAAACGGAAACTTGTGATCCGGCGGAACGTTACTATCTGGGTTGTAGAAGAAAAAACTGTCGCCAGAAGCAACCACAACATCCACACCCTCAAGCTTCTCGCTAATGTACTGGCTAATCTGAGCTTCGTTCATAAGTACTGATCCTTTCCCAACTTTCTGTCATTTCAAAAGAAGCTTTTTCTAACTTCTATAGTACATTCAAGACATATATTTGATCGCTTCAACAATTTTGTCAAACGGGTGCCAAAACGTAAGGAAGACTCGTTTGACGCCAAGTTGCTCCCATAGAGCGAGCTTTGTAGAGATATCTTCCGGCCAATCCCATGCATATACTGACAAATCAATAGCACGATTTGCAGCATCAACTTCTTGACGTGCGAAACGAACTACATCATCATTGGCATAGACATTGATTTCGTCGGCATACTCTATCGCGCTACGAATCAATTGTCGCGAAGAACCGACCCCAACAACCACCCGAATAGGTGTAAGGGGAACAGGCGTCGAGGCTGCATTCACCAGATGAAACTGCTCTCCCTCAAACGTCACCTTTTCACCTTGCCAGATAAGACGAAGAATAGCGACTGTTTCCTTAAGCCCTGTAATGCGCGTAGAAGCATCAGGCACTTCTATGCCCCATGCTCTCGCTTCCTCGAAATAGTCGCCTGCTCCTATGCCTAGCTCGAAACGCCCAGCGCTTGCTATTGAAAGTGTTGTGCTCTCTTTTGCTAGCACTCCTGGTAAATAGTTCATACGATCAATCACCATAGGCACAAGGCGAATTCGTGAAGTCGCCATCGCCAATGCACCATATGCCGACCAACCGCAAATATAGGGCCATTCGAGTTCTTCCGTATGATAATGGTCCAGAAAACTTACAGCATCAAACCCGCTTTTATCCGCCAGTTGAGCCGCAGCAACCATAGCAGACCAGTCACCCGTAGGACCGAGATTCACGCCAATTCGCATCGGTTATACCTCCACAGAGTAAATTCCGTTTTTTGAAAGTATACCTGCTAGTTCTTGACATCTTCTGTCATAAATTGAGAGAAGTCACATGTACCTTTTATCGCTAGGTAGCATTTTTTGTATTAAAATATGATAACATCTATTCAAAGCATTATAAAATAAGGAGCACCTGTGTCCACACCCCGCACACCAACCACTCGCCGCATCGCACAGCAGACGGCTTCGAGCGATGAACAACGCCAAAAGCTTATCCAATCTGCGTACAACCTGATTGCAGAAAAGGGAATGGCCGGGCTACGCATTCGCGAAGTTGCTTCTCGCGTAGGTCTCAATCATGCAACCCTATTATATTATTTTCCAACAAAAGAAGCACTCATCAAGGGTGTGGTTGATTATTGCGCTCACCAGTTCGATGTGCTTCAAGCCCCTAATGCTCCTGTAGACCTTGCTACACCACACGCGCAACTATATCAACGTTATCTCGCTGACTTGGCCTATCAGTTACGAGAAGTACCTGAATTGTTTCTTGTCCTTGATGAATTGCTGCTTTATGCACGACGGAATCCAGATACACACAACATTCTCAGTAATGCCGTCGCTTACTGGCAACAATCTTTAATAACCCTGTTTGAACGTGATATTGCACAAGGACGTTTTTCCTCTGACCTTGATGCAAAGGGTGCCGCACTGATGGTCATATCCTTCTGTCAGGGCGTCAGTCTCCTCTTAACAACGCGTCCTGATGATATAGATAGCGTTATTGCTCAATTTGAACGGTGGTTTCTCTCTATTACCACCAACGAGGAAAAGCATACGTCATCATAAGCAAAAGAAAATAGCTCTACCCTTTCGCACCCCCACCCCTTTCATTTTTCTACTTACAACTTCTCGCCAACAAGTTCATGTCTTATTCAACCTGATGGTTGACAAAAGGACAATAATTATGTATGCTATCAGTGCAAACCAAATGGTTAGCAACATTGAAGATAAGCAAAAACAACGAATGAGAGAAGCAACATATGAAGAGACAGCGTTCCTGGTTTATAGCACTTCCCTTCGTAGCAGGGTGTATGGCTATTGGATTTCTCAGCAGCTTTCTAGGTGGTGCGTGGAGGCCGCAACCCTGGATTGATGATAGTCCAAAGCCTACGTTCTGGCCTCCTCAATGGGTATTTCCTGTAGCATGGATTGGCAACTACATCTGTATAGGCATAGCAAGTTCTCTAGTATGGCAACATCGACAGAGGACATCTGTTGTCGGTCCACTTACAGTCTTTGCAATCCACCTTTTACACAACTTCTCGTTCATTCCCATTGTCTATCGACTCAAACAAAAATCGGTATATGTGTTGATGGATGGCATTGGCCTTGTCTCAGGACTTGTGACCACTGGCCTGTTTGTTCGCGTTTCGCGTACTGCAGGTTGGTTCATGCTTCCCTATCTCTGTTGGTTAGCGTTCACCACATACATCAAAGTACTCTGGTGGCGACTGCCAAGCAAATAAAGATAGTAGGAAGAATAGACAAAAAGATGTACAGAATGAGCTTGATTGCATTGCTCATACACTTAAATTCTTAGAGGCTGACTTTCATATCGCCTATCTTGCCAGGCGCTCTCGTGATATACTGCTAGCAAAACATCCTGCCGAAACGCTGGTGTTATAAAGGTGGACTTCTATGTCAGAACCCATTCGTATTCTTGCTGTCGATATTGGAACGGGAACACAGGATATTCTGCTTTTTGAGAGCGGAAAAACGATAGAGAACTGTTTCAAGATGGTGATGCCTTCACCCACGGTAATTGTTGCTGAACGTGTAAAGAGAGCGACTCGGCAGGGGCAATCTCTGGTTCTTACCGGTGTGACAATGGGTGGCGGTCCCTCACATTGGGCGACACGAGATCATGCACTTGCAGGTTATGCTGTTGCGGTGACACCTGAAGCGGGAAGAACATTTGATGATGATTTGAGTATGGTCGAGCGGATGGGCTTCGAGATCATTGACGACGCAGAGGCGGCACAACGCGCGGAGAACTCAGATGTAGTTCACATTGAGTTACAGGATTTTGATGCACACGCCATCACTACTGCCTTGCGCGCCTTCGACGTGAATCCGCGCGTTGATGCGCTTGCACTCGCGGCATTCGATCATGGCGCAGCGCCTCCTAACGTTAGTGATCGACGCTTTCGCTTCGACTTCATTACGAAAACTGTTCACGTCGATCCTCTCCTGAGTGCCTTCGCCTATCCCGTACAAAGTATTCCTGCCGAATTGACGCGACTTCAAGCTCTTGCAGCAAGTGGGAAATACTATCTCGCACTTACACAGTCAGATACACACGTCCCTCTGTTCCTTATGGATACAGGCTCGGCAGCTGCTCTTGGTTCGCTGGAAGACCCTCTTGTGCGGCAGCAGCAAGAGAGCCTGCTCTGCAATATTGGGAACTTTCATACACTTGCATTTCATCTCGTTCAGGGACGCATTGCAGGCATCTTTGAACACCATACAGGAGAAATCAGCAGAACAAGATTGGAAGAGTTGCTTGTCAAGCTGGCACAAGGAACGCTCTCGAATGATGAGGTGTTTGCGGATAGTGGGCACGGCGCGTTGCTCGTGCAGAAACCTTCGTCGTATACGCACACGTTCCCCTTTCTTTCAGTGACGGGTCCTCGACGAGACTTGTTGCGAGGCTCACAACTTCAGCCTTATGAGGCAGTTCCACATGGCGATATGATGTTAGCAGGCTGCTACGGTCTCCTACGCGCACTCGCCGATCACGAGCCTAAGTTGACTCCTGAAATTGAGCCTTCACTTTTGCAGAACCGATAGTACTAACATCCCCTGCCGAGGCACCATTAATGGCCGGTCAGAACTCACAACCACAGAAGCAGTTGTTCAGATAGTTAGAGATACTTACTCTCTTCTCATCATAGCCGCGTCGTGTAGTTGTCCGTCTGAAAAAGTACCTCTGTGATGAGGTCAGAGAGATGAATAGCATTTCGCTTCTGGCCCTTCTGGATGTCCCTGCAGACTGATGTCTAGACAAGAATGTCTTTATACATTCTTGTAAGGTTTACCTAAGGAGGTAACAATCATGGCTCTGGATGCCACTGTCCAAACGGTGCTCTGGATTGGCACCGCTCTGATGCTCGTCGGACTCCTCGTGTTCATTTACTTAACGTACACTAATCCCGAAGAGAACAGGCACTTTTACTATGCAACGTCTCTTGTGCCTCTGATCGCCGCCTCGTCCTACTTCGCAATGGCAACCGGGCACGGTTCCATTAACGTAGGGGGGCACATTTTTTTCTTTGCGCGCTACATTGACTGGGTTTTCACAACCCCTTTACTGCTACTCGACCTCGCTCTTTTGGCACTCCCAAATATTCGAGGTCGGCTTGGACTTATCGGTGTTCTGTTGGGAGCCGATGTGTATATGATTCTCACGGGACTTATCTCAGGCTTTTTGACTGGCGCTGATAAGTACGTGTGGTTCGCGACAAGTACTATTGCGTTTTTCTTTATTCTCTTTGTACTGGTGCGCCTTCTTGGGGAGGCTCGTGGACGTGGAGGTGCGGTTGGCAAACTGTTTGGGACGCTCGCTCTCCTTACTATTGTCCTATGGTCATGCTACCCCATTGTGTGGCTCTTAGGGACTGAGGGAACAGGGCTTCTCAACATCCAGATTGAGGTGATCCTCTATATGATCCTTGATGTCAGTGCGAAGGTAGGATTTGGTTACTTGCTTCTGAGCAATCGTGCGGCTCTAACACAGTCTGCTACTACTGCTTCTGTAAGAGGAGTTGCTGGGAACTGAGTATCTACCTTTTCTAGCTCATCATTGTGCTACTGGGAGAGTGTCAAGATTGGCACTTTCCCAGTAGCCTCTTTGGGATATGGATGAATATATCACAAAGAGTTATTGACAGTTGCCTCTATGTTTGCTACTATACGCATAACAAAGAGTTCTACATATTTATAGTAACGCTGTCTCTTCTTGCTCTACAGCTAGAGTTTAAGTGGAAGAATGGACTGTTATATCCGTTGATATAACTATTTCTAAGGTTGTGCAAATAGAGAAGATAGACGTAGCAGGTCTGTGCCTATGAGGAGGTCTATTTATGATGCGCGAACCTACTTCCACGTTTGATCGAGTGCAAAATCCTACCTTGGCCTCACAGACTTTTCAGGAACCGACTCGGAAAAGTAGGGGATTCTTGTCCTGGTGGTACCGGCTCAGTGCGCCTGAAGAGAGTCTCGAAACTTCTCAAGAGGTAGTTATTCCCCGAGGGCGACTCGCAAGCATCTTACTGCTTGTCATCTTCGTTGGCGTGATTGCTTTTATTCCTGCTGCCCTCACTAGCGATGGCCTGCATGTTGTACCCCCACTCATAGGCATGTTTCTCATCACCTGTCTTGCGACTTTTCTTAATAAGCGAGGCCAGGTAACTCTTGTGGGACTACTGATTGTTGGTGCGTTTGATGCCGCACTGATCTACACCCTGTTATCCTATCCACACTTCATGCTGACACAGAATGCGGTGCCGATCTACGACCTGTTTGTGTTGTCGGATATCATCGCGATCTCCTTACTTCCCATCAATAGTGTTATTTATTTCTCACTGTTTCACAGTGCTTTCATGATGGGTGACATGATTCTGCAACCTCACACGCCTGATCTACAGCTACTCGTGGATCAGACAACGTACAGTTTTATGGTTCGTCCACTGATTATCCAGTTTGTTGCCGCTCTTGTGACCTATCTATGGGTACGCAATACGATGAAGGCAATGGAACGCGCGAATAAAGCGGAACTCATTTCACAGCTTGAACATACAATCGTAGAGCAAAAGAGGGAGTTAGACGAAGGCATCCAGCAAATCCTCTTTACACTGGTCCAGGCTGCAAACGGAGATATGAATGTCCGTGCTCCTCTCGCTCAGCAGCATGCACTATGGCAGGTAGGTGTTGGGCTTAATACTCTGCTTGCTCGTCTTCAGAGTGCCCGCTATCAGCAGACCAAGTTGACAGAGCGCGAACTGCAGCAAATCAAACTAGAAATACAGCGTCTCGTCTTTAATATACAGAAAGCAAAGCGAATGCAACAGCCGTTCTGGTTCGTTTCGACTGGAACGGCAGTAGATCCCTTGCTCAAAGAGCTTGTTGGCTATTCTCTTCTTCCCCCTCCTTCAAATACCCAAAAAAGGCGACCTGGATGATACTCGCTCCCTTGAGCGCGTATTAGATTGTTGTCTCCAATCATTTGCTTGCTTGGCCTGGCACTTTCCTGGTTGAATCCTCTACTTAGTATTGCCTGCTATACACTTATTCCAATCTATTATATTCTTCCGGGTCATATCGATGAACACTGGCCCCCGTTTCGTCTCCGAAAGCCATAGACGGTCTACGGAAGAAACCCGTCTCCAGTCCCCCCTCTCCCCGTCCATAGACGCGTCACACACACCCTCAAGGCCAGGTATACTTTCCTCATCGACATCCATTGTGAAGGAAAGATAATGTCTAAAAAACTGTTTCTAGTACTGCTCCTCAGCAGTGCTGCATTTGTCCTGCTTGTTGCCTGTGCTGGCGTCAGCTCCGGCACACCCAGTACTTCCAGTACTCCCTCCACCACTCAAAATGCTGTACATACAAGCGATATGGCCTTTGTTACATCATCTATTACAATAAAAAAAGGGGAGAGCATTACACTGGTCACCGATACTGTCACACCACATATCATTGCGAATGGAACGTGGGATAATGGCACTGCAAAGCCGACTACCGAGTCGGGCGCACCAATGGTCAAGGATGTGCAGCTTAACGGGAATGGCTCAGAAACCATTGGTCCTTTTCCTACTGTCGGCACATTCAAGCTTTACTGTACTATCCATCCTGGGATGAACCTGACGGTCGTGGTGCAATGACCGCCAGAAGGCCCTTGAAAGCAGCCGTTGCGAAGAAACGGCAAAGAAAAGGAGTTGCTCTATGGCCACAACCTCAGTAACTGAGAAGTCAATTGGGTCATTCGTATACAGTGTACGTGTGCTTTTTGTAATTGTTGCTTACCTGCTAGCCCTGTGTATTCTGATCCAGGTCTTTTGGGCTGGACTCAGCATATTTGCTTCAGCCACATACTGGACGTTCCATAAGGCGTTTGTAGTGTACTTTCAATTTCTGCCATTGCTGCTGATACTCCTCGCTGTGCTCGGTCGTACCCGGCATGCGCTAGTTTGGTTCAGCCTCGTGTTACAACTTCAGATCGTCCTACAATACGTGTTTGTGTATCTTCCCGTCACCTTTGTTGCGGCTCTTCATCCCGTCAATGCGGTGCTTCTGTTCTGGCTCACTATCTATGTCGCACGACGCGCCACGAAATTGGTACAACAGGGAGAGCTTCGGAAAAGAGAGAAACAGATATGAGTCCTCTTTTTCATAGCTTCACTCTGTTAGTACGGGGGAATGCAAGGAGAACCTATTGACCCATTAAGCCTTGTTGCCATGCGAAGGCGGCAGCCTGAGTGCGATCCACGATGTGCAGTTTGCTCAAGATATTGCTCACATGCCCCTTCACGGTCTTCTCACTCAGGACAAGCTTTCCAGCAATGGTCGCGTTTGACTCTCCTTCGGCAATCAAGCGCAGCACGTCGAGTTCGCGTTCGGTCAGTTCTCCAAAGGCGGCGGGAACAGTGGGTTTGGACTCGCGTACCCCTTGAATGACACGCGCCGCTACTCTCGGATGCAGGACCGATTCGCCTCGTGCCGCCTTCCTGACCGCCTCGACAAGCTCCGTTGGATGAACATCTTTCAGTGTATAGGATATCGCTCCCGCTCGAAGTGCTGGAAAAATATTCTCGTCCTCATAATACGAGGTGAGCACAATTACCTGTGAGCGTGGACTTACCTGCTTGACGCGCCGTGTTGCCTCGACACCGTTCATACCAAGCATCAGTAGGTCCATCAGCACAACATCAGGAGTATACTTCTGGGCAAGCTGAACCGCCTGTTCACCCGACTCTGCCTCACCGACCACTGAAAGGTCTGCCTGCGCTTCAAGGAAGGCACGGACTCCCTGCCGCACAACACTATGGTCATCTACAATAAGAACGCTGATACGCCGTCCCGATTGGGTCATTCTCTCACCTCTTTTATAGCAAGAAGAGGGACAGTGCCGTGTGCCTCTCCAGCGTTTTCTATAGTATTGGGGAAAGGGCACGACGCGAGTATTCGTGTTCCTTCGCCCTTCCTGCTCTCTATTCGGAGCGTCCCTCCAAACGCCTCAATACGTTCGTGCATAGATTGCAAGCCGATGCCAGAAACGGTACCGTTCAGGTCGAAGCCGCAACCATTGTCCTCAAGGAGGAGCGTGACCAGGTCGTGCTGACACGAGAGGTTAAGGGTTACGACCGAAGCATGGCTATGCCGCGCACTATTAGAGAGTGCCTCTTGCGCGATACGAAGCAATGCCTCTTCCAGGAGAGGTGACAAAGCACATGCATCAATATGTTGGGAAACGCGAATCTGTTGTTGTCGACTCCACACCGTCACATACTCGCGAAGAGCAGAGGCAAGACCTTTTTCGCTTAGGACGGATGGGCGGGACGAGTGGAGAAGCGCCGTTAACTCCTGCTGCACCTGATAGGCTAATGTCTCAGCATTTTGGAGGTGGAGACGCGCCGCCTCAGGTTGCGTGTCCATGAGAGTTCGTGCCGTACTGACTTGCATCGTGAGCGCGAATGCCTGTTGTTTCACACCATCATGCAGGTCGCGGAGAATATGAGCGCGCTCGGCAAGACGTGCATTCTGCTCAGTAAGCAACTGCCGTTGCTCTATGCTCTCTACCAACTGCTCCCCCATGAGGTTGAACTGCCGCTCTAACGCTCCGAACTCATCTTCACTCGTGATCTGAACGCGCTGGGCGTAGTGCCCCGCGACGAAGTGCGAAGTTGCATCGACTAGACGTTGCATGCGACCGAGTTGTCTACGAGTATTCATGAGACTAAATAGCGCACCGAGCGGGAGAGTGAGGAATGGAATGAGAAGAGCGACAAGAAGATACCTGCCAGCGAAATCGGTGAAGAAGGAACTGGTCGAAACGGCAGGCGGAAGTTGGACATAGACTCCCCCAATCACCTGTTGCCTCTGGTTGAAGACAGGGGCACAAGCCAGACCGACACGACCTGTTGCTGTCCCTACAATCTGCGTCTCTGCCTCGCCGTTGAGTGCTTGCGCGACGAGGGAAGCGCGTGAAGAGAGGGATGCGGTAGCAGGAACGTGAACCGGATATGCATGCGGATTAGAACTGGCAAGGACAGAGCCGTCAGAGGCAATGAGCAGTGCGAATCCGAGGAGATGTGAACCAGGATACGGGGCGGCAATGTAGGGAACGCTGATCGTGTCATCAGCAGCAGGCATATCGTTCTGCATCGGGGTAAGGGTCGCAGGGGTATTCGGTGCAAAGGTAATCTGCGGATCGAACGACAATCCTGTGCCAGCATGAGTGCTTGCGAGTCGCGCATATGAATGCGCGATACGCTCCGCATGTGCTAATTCAGTCGTGTCAAGGAGGGGTGAAAAGACGACGACGAAAAACACTATGGAGGCACACAGTATTTCTACGAGCAACACCACTGCGACAGACACTGCTGTAAACGAGAGCATCATCCGTAGTCGTATCATTGATTTCCATCGAGTCATCGTCGTCACATCCTCCTTCGTGAAACGCACCTTCCCTCATCGTATCATACACCTTACCATCTGCAAAGGTGCCCAGTGCAGTACCAATCTGATGCTGAGACCTCCGTTTATCTTTCGCTATACAACAGCCGCTCGTGTACCGGTGACTTTAGAAGTGAGCAGCATGCCAGCCTTTGATGTACCAGCGAGTGTGTTATCATCAATAGTCACATCGAACATGAGGTTCAATCGTATGGGCTTGGTCATTGGCAACTTCCAGGTCAGTCGATTGCCGTTGAGAATCGGGTTAACCAGTGTCATGCTTTCCGCATCGCCCTTCGCGGTCCCCTTGACGACACCATTGCTCTCGGTGAGTTCCACGACGACGGATTGTATACCGACTGGAGTAAAGACGTTGATGTTCCAGGTACCTGTAATATTCATTGATTGATTCCTCTCATCTTTTATGCTTAAATTGCTTCACAATCCTTCACGTCATTCCCAACTTTATGGGGATGATTCGAGAATCGTGACGACTCAAATAGTGTCGATGAGAAAAGTATACCTGTCGTCCAGGGGATTTGTGATGCATCCACAGACGGGGAGAGGGGGACCTTGAGAACTATTTCTTTCGTTACGAAGAGAGAACTCTGGTGCCACTCTGTACGCCTTCGCTATATGGATTTTGCGGAACTTCGATAGGTTGCCGATATAGCATCGTTACCGTACGTATGCTACAATATGCTTGATGCCCATATACTGAGTTGGTCACAGAAGTTATGCTGAATCGACAATGGAGACGAAGGGCGAACCTATGACCTATCTATCTCCTTCTATACGAGACGATACACTGGTCTATCAACACGATGGACAAGAACATAGCATCCTCGTGAATACCCCTGCCTGGTTTCACTGGTTGAACAGTGCCTCGACGTTCACCTTTATGAGTGCCTACGGCAGCTTTACGGCTCACAAGAAGCGAGTGAGGCACAAACGTGGAACATGGTATTTAAGAGCTTATCGCAAACTGGATGGTAGACCTGTCTCCAGTTACCTGGGTACATCGGAAATGCTCTCACTTGAATGTTTACGCGCTGCAGCAACCATGTTAACCATACAACACGAGGATACGTGTATAACCGAGGAGATCAATCTTGACCCAGACGAGCATGTTCGTCAGTGGTCCTCGTTCGCAATCGCACCGGCGCATTCCTCGATAGCAACCCATGTTGTTCAAGGCAGTCTGCCTGTACCACTCACTCCACTGATTGGGCGCGAACAACAGGTACAGGAAGTCTGTGAACTTCTCCGGCAAACACCAGTCCGACTAGTAACGCTCACTGGCGCACCAGGAGTTGGCAAAACGCGCTTGAGCCTGGAGGTCGCGTTTGCTCTGCGAGGCGATTTTGCCGATGGCGTATTTTTCGTCTCACTAGCCGCTCTCAGTAATCCTACGCAGGTCATGGCGGCCATCGCTCAGGCACTGCAGGTGCGGGAAGCAAGCGACCGTTCGTTGCTTGAACAAGTGCGAGCCGCGTTACGTGACCGGCATGTGCTGGTACTTATCGACAATTTCGAGCAGGTGGTCCAGGCCGCGCCACAATTGGTTGACCTGCTCACGTTTTGTCCACACCTCACATTCCTGGTCACAAGCAGAGTAGCGTTGCATATCTCCGGCGAACACGAGTTCCTGGTTCTCCCTCTGACCATCCCCGACCTACGGTATCTTCCAACATGGAAAGCCATCGCGCAATTTGCATCTGTAACACTTTTTGTGCAGCGAGCACAAGCCGTTCAGTTTGATTTTCAACTGACCGAGGAGAATGCGCCTGTCCTCGCCGAGATATGTGCCAGACTGGATGGTTTGCCTCTGGCTATCGAATTGGCGGCTGCTCGTATCAAACTACTGCCACCTCAAACTCTGCTTACACGACTTGAACATAGGCTTAACATCTTGACTGGCGGTTTGCGAGATATGCCTGTGCGCCAGCAGACGCTACACAGCACGATTTCGTGGAGTTATGACTTGCTCTCTGAAGAGGAACAGCGTCTCTTCCGTCGACTCTCGGTCTTTGTGGGAGGCTACACATTACAAGCAGCGGAGGCTGTCTGCAATGGTTCACTCGACCTGCATACATCCGTCCTCAATCTCCTTGCCTTGCTCGTGGATAAGAGCTTACTGCTTCAGATTGGGCATGAACGCGGGGAGTCCCGTCTATTGATGTTAGAAACGCTTCGAGAATATGCCCTGGAGCGGCTGGCCGAGTCTGGTGAGATGGAAACGGTCCAGCAGGCACACGCCGTCTACTACCTCGCTTTTGCAGAACAGGCTGGGCCGGAACTTGTGAGCCACCAGCAACATCTATGGCTTGGCCTTGTGGCTCGTGAATACGAGAATTTGCGGGCAGCCTTTACCTGGTTCTTACGAAGCGGCGATCAGGAGCGTTCGGCATGCTTAGCAGGAAATCTTATCTGGTTCTGGTGGAATCAGGGTCGCCTCCTGGAAGGCTGGCATTGGATTGGACAGGTGCTTTCTCAGGACATGTCGGGAATCTCTACTGCGGCTCGTATAAAAGTGCTCTATGCGGCTGGCGCATTCGCTTTCTTTCTGCGATACGAAGAACAGGCGAGTACTTGGTTACAAGAAAGTTTGGCCTGCAGTTGGGCTAGTGGAGATGCAGCGGGTGTAGCCAGTGCCTCTTTAGCACTGACACATCAATGGCTCATTCATGGTAATATTGCGATGGCGCGCAGGCAGGCAGAGGAGACATTTGCATGGATTGGGGAACGAGGAGTGATACATCCGTGGGTTCTGGCCTGTGTGTTGTTCCCGATGGGATCGCTGGCTATGGCTACCGGCGACTATGCGCAAGCAAAAGCGTTCTATGAGCACAGCATCGCCCTTTTCAGTGAAGCAGGAGATATCTATTTTCGCGCGGAGATGCTCACACATTTAGCGGATATATCTATAGCGCAAGGGAATACGTCGAAAGCACACCAACTCTTGGAAGAGGCACTCCTACTTTCCAGGAAGGTCAGCAACTCATGGGCTATTAGTTGGTTGCTCTCCATTCTAGGACGGTCAGCACTCTCGCTGGGTGATGTACCACGTGCTCACTTCTTGCTCACGGAGGGCTTGAAAATCTTTCAACAGCAGGGCGATCAGCATGGCATGGCCTCGGTCTCCTCGTTGTTAGCACAGACAGCAGTGCTTCAGCAGGATTATAGGACAGCTTGTGCTATGGCGAAGCAAAGCCTGAAGTACTTTCGCTCCATCAATGTACAGGAAGGTATTACTACCTGTTTGGAGGAATTGGCTCAAGCACTGGCGAGACAGGGAAGGGCTGTATCTGCCGCCCAGCTCTGTGGAACAGTTCAAAGACAACGTGAAGCGGCGGGCTTACGTATCTCCTCGCTTGAGCGAGATAGCCATACGCGTCTCGTCGAATATATACGCGATCAGATTGGCGAGCAACCTTTCCTGCATGCATGGGATATTGGGAAGACAATGATTCCAGAACAAGCTCTGGAAGATGCGTTGCAGCCCATAATATCACTAGTGAAGACCAATATTGCTTCTTTGCTACCAGCCGCGACATCACCGGCCTCACCTCCTCCCGCAGGACTGACCAAGCGGGAGTATGAGGTAGTCCTGCTCCTGGCAAAGGGACTGACCAACGCGCAGATCGCCGAACAACTGGTAATCAGTCTCGTCACCGTCAAATCCTACCTGCGGACGATTTACAGTAAGCTAGGGACAACTAACCGGGTTGGAACGATGCGCTATGCGCTCGATCATCACCTCCTTTAGCGTCAGCCTATTCTTCTCGATCAACCAGAAGTAGCACCCACCCTAAAACCTCCTTTCGGCAAAAGTAGTGGTATCTATGAATACTGTTCATCCCCAACCCCTCCTTTTGAGGGTATCGAGTAGGATGAACAGCACACGCTCCAAAACCCTCCTTTTGCAGGATGCCTTTTTCATGCCTGGCTAGATACAATCATACAAAGAATAACAAAGATATATTCTTGATGGTATTTCAAGAACCTTTGCTCTATGCAAGAGCTTCCATGATGTGAAGCGGCTATAGTCGAGCTGCGCCTCACGAGCGCGACATGAATGCCTTCTGCTATGCGATGAGGCAAGATAGGAGCTTATGATATGGAACACCAGAAACAGACAGATTATGATGTAGCGGTTGTCGGCTGTGGACCGGTCGGACTAGTACTACTCAATTTTCTCGCGCAACAGGGCCTCTCGGTTGTCGGGATTGAGAGTTACAAGACGATTCTGGAGACGCCTCGTGCGGCCCACCTGGATGACGAGGTACTACGTATCTTCCAGGCACTGGGATTAGCGCATGAGTTGGAGCCGACCTTCACGTTCCCTGTCGGATACGAATATTTCGATGAGAACTGGAACCGCTTCCTCCACCTGGATGTTAGGCCAGGACGCAGTGAGCAGGGCTGGCGCTATGACTATTTGTTCTATCAGCCTGATTTTGAGCGGCGTTTGCGTACGGTAGTCTCGACGTTTTCGCATGCAAAGTTGATGCTTGGCTGCGAGGTGATTGCACTTTCTCAACAAGAACAGAGCGTAACGGTACATGCCAAGGAGCGAAAGGGTGAAACTACCTATGATCTCACGGCACAGTACGTTGTCGGTTGCGATGGAGCTAACTCGTTCGTACGCGGCGTCATGGACTCACCACTTGAGGACCTACACGGCACACAGCGCTGGTTAATTGTCGATGTGATGCTGCAGCCCGGTGTGCAACTGCCACAGGAGAAGATGTTCGAGTACTGTCGTCCAGTGCGCCCAGTCACTTACGTTCCTATGGTTGCGCCGCACTTGCGCTTCGAGTTCAAGTTGGAGCCTGAAGATTTGTCAGCAGACATGGAGCGGCATGAACGCGTACAAGAGTTGATCGACCCCTGGTTCAAGCCAGATGAAGTTGTAATCCAACGTGCTGACGTTTATGAGTTTCATGGCATGCTTGCTCAAGGATGGCGTAAAGATCGGCTACTTATCGCGGGAGATGCAGCCCACCAGATGCCGCCCAAAATGGGGCAAGGTTTATGTTCGGGTTTTCGCGACACAATCAATCTTGCCTGGAAATTGAGCAGGGTTGTGCGAGGCACAGCACCCGATACATTGCTAGATACCTATGAGTCTGAGCGTTCCCCACATACGCGAACATTTACTGAACTCTCTATCTACTTAGCACATGCTATCGATGAGATGGCTACGAAGCAGCGAGCACCGGGCGAAGAGGAAGTAGCGATGGTGGCACCACGTCCGTCGCTAGGACCTGGTATCCACGATGCAACCGCTCCCGCGGGTACGCTCTCGCCACAATCGCAGTTGCCCGATGGTAGTTTGTTCGACGATACAGTGGGATACGCCTTCGTAGTCATCGGTGACGCGGCTCTACTCAAAGAGGTAAGTCCAGTGACGAAGGCATTCTGGCAGGCATTGGACGCCAAAGTGATTTCCGCTGACACTGTTCCGTTGATGTCATGGCTCACACAACTAGGTGCTCGCGCTGTCGTCATACGACCGGATCGCTACATCCTTGGTGTGGCGTCGGAACCTGCCGACCTGGACAGGCTCGCCACCCATTTCATGCCGGTGCTGACATCTCATTCCCTAGTTGCTGCGGTGAATGAGGAGTGAAATCCGTGATCGACATACATGAATTCACGATACCCATTCATTCCTTGCAGCATGTCGGGCAGAGTCTCAGCCGCCCGGAGAATGTATTGGCCTTCCGTGACGGCACCGTGTACACCTCAAGCAATCGTGGCTCTGTAACCAGCATTTACGCAGATGGCTCGCAGAGTACCATCAGCTCCATCCCTGGCGGTGAGCCAACGTCAATGGCACTCGACGTTGATGGTAGCCTGCTTGTCAACAATACGCGTGACGGAAAGCTGTATCGTCTCTCTTCAACGGGCCATGCCGAAGTCGTCCTGGATACCATCGATGGGCAACCAATTGGGAGCACGAACTATGTGTTTCGAGATAGCAAAGCACGCATCTGGTTGGCGGTCTCGTCTCGCCGAACTCCACCGTTTGGGGAGTACTTCGTCCAACCAGATGGGTATATCGCATTGATTGATGAGAAAGGGCCACGCATTGTGGCCGACGGCCTGTATTTTCCTAATGAAATCAAGCTTGATCGAACTGAGAGCTATGCCTATATCCCTGAAACGTTGGGGCGACGTGTGTTGCGCTTTCGCGTACAGAGCGATGGATCACTGGTGGAGCGGGAAGTCTTCGGACCATCGACACTTGGAGTAACCGCGCTACCGGATGGTCTCTCCCTTGATGCCGAGGGCAACGTGTGGGTACTGATCGTGAGTCACAACGGGCTGGTAGTCATTTCACGGGATGGGCAAGCACATTCGGTCTTCGCGGACCCCAATCCTCCAGCACTACCAGCGTTGGAGAGCACCTATGCTGCTGGAGCTATTCCCAGACATGTCCTGGCCGATTGTGCAGGGCCTACCCTCAAACTGCCCACGAGTATTGCCTTCGGTGGACCCGATCTTCAAACTGCTTATATCGGGTCTTTGGGTATGTCATATCTGCTCAGTTTTCGTTCGCCAGTCCCAGGCTTACCGCTTCAGCACCAGCGCACTCACTAACCAGTGATCAGAGTACAGAGCAGCACCGGCTGACTCAAAAAAAGAGGAGCCACGTGCGATTATTCAGGAGGAGATAGATGTCACACGCATCAGAGAACAAGAGCATTCTGCAACCCATGCTACATCACATCAATTTGAAGACCACACACCTACAAGAGGCGATTGACTGGTACACGATAGTGGTGGGCATGACAGCAACGTTTCAATTTCCAGGTGGTGCCTGGCTCACCAATGACGCGGCCAATCACCGTCTCGCGCTCTCCACCGCGCCAAGGTTGAGCGAGGATCCCGATAAGCTTATGCATACAGGTATCCATCATAGTGCCTTCGAGTACGCCACGATCGATAATCTGCTGGATACCTACACACGTCTGAAAGACCTGGGCATCGAGCCGCATGCATGCCTGGATCACGGCATGACCACCTCGTTCTACTATGTCGATCCCGATGGCAACAGTGTAGAATTGCAGGTAGACAATTTTGGGAACTGGGAGGAGTCGAGCGAGTGGATGCGTACCTCGCCGCAGTTCGCCGCTAACCCTATTGGCACACCTATCGATCCCGCCCAAATGATTGTCGCGCGCAAGGCTGGTGCTTCATTTGCAGACCTCCATCGGCGTGCCTATGCCGGTGAGTTTCCGCCCGCAGGCCCCTTAGACCTACGTGCTCCAATTGAACTTCCAGGTGCTGCGTTGTAGCACAGAGCGAGATGAGTGAAGAGTGACCATCAAGTTGTGCGCTTCTCATTTACGCCATTGGATACAGGCATAGTGTATTCTCTGGAACCGCTCAGTTCTCATAGCAAGACCAAGGACGCGCATCGCGGGAGTATGGAGGTAGGTATGAGCTATCATCGTCGCTACAAAGTTAAAGATTATCGTTTTGGTCAGTTAGCGCAGACACTACGAGAGGAAGTGGGTTTGAGGCAAAGAGAGGTGGCAATGGAACTAGAAGTGTCGGTGAGAACAATCCGGCAC
>CAXTUE010000001.1:30731-38768 GCA_964247355.1 uncultured Ktedonobacteraceae bacterium
TGCCTATCCTGCTGCCATCCATTTGAAACACCTCATCAAGCTCTACCTGAGCTGGGGTGCTTTTGCCAGCACACATGAGCGAGAGGAGGCGAAAGCGTTCTGGGAGCAAGCTACCCAGAGCGGAGCACGTTCTAAAAGAGGCTTTGACGAGAAATGGTTTGACGTTCTGCTCGTACAACGCTCAGCAGACTCTCGCCAGCTACCTTGCGGGAAGTGTTCAATGGCAACATCACTACGTTTCTGCGAGAAGGGCCAGTAAGTATGAACTTAAAAGGGGACCAACTGTGAAGAAAATTACACTGGAAGAACATTTTTTCCTGCCCGACGATGAAAAGTATCCAGATCAGGCCATCGCATTTCTTAAGCCTGACTTCACACGCCACTTTTCCGAGCGGCTAGTTGATATAGAACAAGCACGTTTGGAGGAGATGGACAAGTACGGAATTGAAAAGCAGGTGCTCTCGACAAGTTCGACTGCTGTTCAGGATGAGGAAGATACTTCCACCGCCGTTCAAATGGCAAAACACTTCAACGATACGCTTGCAACTATTGTAAGTAGGCATCCAGATCGCTTTGCTGGCTTCGCTGCCCTGCCTCTCCAGGACCCGAAGGCGGCGGCAGATGAGTTGGAGCGGGCAGTGACTCAGCTTGGCTTGAAAGGGACAATGGTCTACGGGCATACGAAGGGAGAGTTTCTGGACGCACAAAAATTCTGGGGAGTCTGGGAACGGGCAGAAGCACTCGATGTTCCCATCTACATTCACCCAGGCCATAATTTGCCCGGCCCTCCTAACCCATTGTTCGCAGGCTATCCCGAATTAGCCAGCACAGCCTGGGGCTGGGGCATTGAGGCGGGTTCACAAGCATTGCGCCTAGTCTTCAGTGGCGTGTTAGATGCCTTTCCACGCGCGACCCTGCTCCTCGGACATATGGGCGAGATGTTGCCTTACATTCTTTGGCGACTGGACTCGCGGACCAAAACTATTGGAGTCCCTCTAAGAATGAAGAAACTTCCTTCTGAGTATATCAAACAGAACATAATGATTACGACCAGTGGACAGTTCGCTCGTGAGCCTTTGCTTTGCGCTATCCAGGCATTGGGGGCTGACCGAATTCTTTTCTCTGTGGATTATCCTTACGAATACACAGAGGAGGCGACAACATTTATTGAAAACGCACCCATCAGCGAGGATGTGAAAGAACAAATCTGCTATCGCAATGCCGCGCGTTTACTCCACCTCTAGGAGTCGTCAAGATTAAAGACATTCGTTGACTGGCAACACGCATGAAATAGTGGTTCTTGAGTTACGTTAGAAAGGGATACAACTATGATACAAGCCGTCAAGATCGGCTATGCTGGCTTCAACACACCTGATGTAGAAGCTATGCTGGCCTACTACACTCAGGTTCTGGGGTTGACACTGGTGGAACGAGGCGAAGACGGTACGGCCTATTTGGGCCTCGGACCCGATCACCACACCATCGTTCTCTACCCTGCTACTGAATCCCGTCTTCGCCACACAGCCTTGCAAATCGGAAAAAGCCAATCGTTGAAAGAGGTGGAGCAAGAACTGCGAGCGCAAGGTATCAAAGCTGAGTTGCAAACCGACGCGCAACCAGGAGTACCAGAACTTTTAGAGATTGCCGACCCCGAAGGCAATCGCCTGCACCTGTACACCACCGTACGCGAACCAGACAAGCAACTCCTCCAACAAGGAATTGTTCCCGAAAAATTAAGTCATGTAGCTATAGCAGTGCATGATGTGCAGAAAACTGCTGACTTCTACCAGAGTGTCCTGGGCTTCCGCGTGTCCGATTGGATTGAAGACTTTTTTGTATTTCTGCGCTGTAGCCCCGATCACCACACCCTCAATTTTATACGGTCGAAGCAGCAAGGCATGAACCACATCGCCTTTCAGTTAGAAGACTGGTCCCACATACAAAGGGCCTGCGATCACCTGTCAAAGCACTCCATTGCCTTACAGTGGGGACCGGGGCGTCATGGACCAGGCCATAACATTTTCACCTATCACTATGACCCGGACAAAAACATCGTCGAACTCTCAACTCAACTGGACCTCATGCTTCATGAAGACCTGGGGTACTTCGAGCCTCGACCCTGGCACAAGGATGTCCCTCAAAGACCAAAGGTCTGGAAGGGTGCGGAAGCCTTAAATTTCTGGGGACCATTCCCACCTCCAGAATTCATGTCCCCGCACTAACTATTACCTTTTATACATCCTCGTATGTCTATTCGGTTGCCTAGCAACTGAATAGACATACGAGGATACGTATTTCATCTACGAAAAGTATAGTTCTATTGCTGTTCAGCTATAATGGGTGTTTTCTGCCGACCTAAGCCAGTTATTTCCGCTTCAATTACATCGCCTTGCTGTAGCCAGCGTCCGGTCGCGATTCCATTGCCAGGACCAGTGCCTGTCGAAATCACGTCGCCAGGGTGCAGTGTCGTCACAGAGGATGCCCACTCGATCTGTTCTTCGGGCGTGAAGATCATGTCAGCCGTGTTGAAATTCTGATACAATTCTCCATTCAGCCAGAGCCGTGCGGTCAAGTCGTGGCAATCGCCTGCGAACTCTTTGGGTACAAGGAAGGGTCCTATGGGGCAGAAGGTGGCGAATGACTTGCTGAGGAGCCAATCAGAGGCAAGCGTAGGCCAATCGCCACGCATAGCACGGTCGCGGGCGGTAACATCATTGAGCACAACAAAGCCCGCAACATGTTTCATCGCGTCCTTAGCAGGTATGCGACTCCCCTCATGCCCAATCACCAACGCAAGCTCGACCTCCCAGTCGATGCGTTCATACCCATGCGGCAAGATGATGGGGCTGTACGGGCCAGTCACGCTGTCGGGCAGTTTCAAGAACATATAGGGATCGACTTTCGTCTTGTCTATGAGATGCTTGGGTGCCGCCTCTTTCGACTCGAAGTGCTGCACATGAGCGTTATAGTTAGCGGCGGCGAAGATCATTTTGCCCGGATGAGGGATAGGAGCGTCCAACTCGCTCTCTGAAAGTGGAATACCTTGCTCGTCTGATAGAAGGTGCTCATTGAGCTTGACCAACAGATCAAGGTTCCGGCTCCAATCCGCGAGCAAGTCAAGAACGGTCAATGCCGGTCGGGTTAGCAAGTTGTGGCGCTCCAGTGCGAGAGAGATCATAAAGAGACGCTCTCCAACGACCAACGCCGCCTGCCCGTTTTGACGGATAGTGGCAATTTTCATCGAATGTATACCTCACTATATCGGACCCATTAACTGGTCCCACTATTAGCCGGAAGGCTTCTGCTTTCAGTGTACGCTCAGATACGGAAAAATTCACTTCCTCTTGATTCCGCTTTCCTTTTTCCAGCATGATTCCTACCAGATCCTATTTCTGTCCCGTAAGCCTCCCTTGCTTTTGAGGAGTTGTAAGAGTTTATCCGAAACTCTTACAGACAGCATAACTCTTCGGTACTAGCCTTAAGCTGATTTCAGAGTTTCCCAACCGTATCAATCCGAGATGACTCATAAAAGGCGATACTATCCTCCTTATCACATCTGTAACTGTCTTTGTCTTCCAACAAACGCGAACATGAGCAATATAAGAACTATTTTCAGTCCAAGTATATCAAGGAACTGTCCTCCGTTAAATGCTCCACTTAGCAAAACAGAGACCATAATCAGCCCTATCCATAAGACGTGACCGTTCAAGAACGTCCGCGCGTATCAATTCATACAGTATATGAGGTATCATGCCAAACCTCCCATTGACTGGTTACTCGTTGTAGAAGCGGCAACGGTTGAAGATTTCGGCGTGTGCGCCGAGACAGCATACAGGTAAGCATCCTCTAATGTAGGTGTGGCTGAGTGGGTAGCGTCGTGAGGTGGAGTAGCAGTTACTAGACGAACATGTACACCGTCACTGCGTCGAATAGTCCCACTAACAAGAAAGCGTTCTCGTAAAGCCGGTAAATCACGACTGGGAACAATGTATTCCCACACCTTGCCCTCAACTGAGCGCAGCAGTTGCTCAGGTGTCCCGTGCAAGAGCATCTGCCCCCTGTTCATAATCACAATGTCGGTTGCCGTTGCCTCTATGTCTGATACGATATGTGTCGAAAGGATAACGATCCGTTCACCTGCAAAGTCAGAGAGCAGGTTGCGAAAACGCACACGTTCTTCGGGGTCCAACCCAACGGTTGGCTCATCCACAATCAGCACTTGTGGGTCATTGAGCAAAGCCTGCGCGATGCCAACGCGTTGTTTCATACCGCCAGAGTAGCCCCCTATCGCACGTTTTCGCGCGTCAGTGAGATTGGTCAAGATCAGCAGTTCTTCAATACGTTTCCTGGTGGTCTTTACATCAAGTCCTTTGATTGCTGCTATGTATTCAAGAAACTCGATAGCATTCAAATTGGGATAGACACCAAAATCCTGCGGCAGATATCCCAGGACGGTGCGTAGTCCGTTTGGTGATGTTATGATATCGGTGCCATTCCAGGTGACACGCCCTTCGGTAGGTTTCGTGATAGTTGCCAGGATACGCATGAGCGTTGATTTGCCCGCTCCGTTTGGCCCAAGCAGACCCAGCACACCAGGGCCAAGCGAAAGGGTGAAATCGCGCAATCCTACAAAATTGTTATTGTAGCGTTTCGTTATATGCTCTATGAGCAAAGGAAAAGAGAAACTTCCTACGGGGTATAAAAAAGATGACGCCCCCACGTAGAATGTATTCTTCGGTGCTCCCCAACTGAATCTTCTCAAGCGAGAAAACATTTGAGCAAAATGCTGTATTCAAATTCATCGTCCTTCTTTATGCATTGATGGTCTCTGCAAAGTCTTCAGGTGATGCTTTTCCCAAGCACTATAGGATACTAGGTCTTATATGTCTTGAACGTTTCTGCGCTCTTGTCGGATAAACTAGCGAGTTGCTCACAATTTTTATGTTGTACATCTCCTAAAAAAAATGGCACAGCGAACCGCAATTGCGTACTCAATGCTTCACTCTCCTTCGCTTCTGTTAGCCGATGAGCCAACAATGGAAACGATTGGATTTTTCCTGGCCCTTCAGGTGCTCTACTGCCTTGTTGTTCGCGCTCAGTACCCGTCTCAAGTAAAGCTGGCACTGGTATGAGAAGCAGCATCCGTTGTAGTTATCAGTGCTGGTTCTGGCGTTTATGATAACGTCCATATCTTCAAAGTACTAAACGCTGCCTCGGCCCCCCCCTGATCATTAGGTCTCGCTTCGACAAACAGTCCAATCTGCCCAGAGCTAGTAGTGGCGTCATTTATGGTAGTTAGATAGTGTCGGTTTATGAATAGATAGATATCATGATTACGTGCAATCACTGTGAGCGTATTGGGCGTCTGTCCAGAGAAAGACCTACTGGGGGTTAACGTACTCTGTGCACTATAGGAGAGGTTTGAAGTATTGAGGAAGTAGGTATTATCAGAGTTCACCTCGAAGAGGTATTCTGCATTCAGTACTGAATTGCTACGGAAAACCAGCCCCGCAGTTTCGCTTCTCATTCGAGTTATATCGACTTGAAAAACAAAATTAACATAATTTGTCTTCTTTGCCATACATGAGTTGACTATTATTGCTCCCGGAGTCGGTTGTGCCCCTACCTGATAATTCTCATTGCTCAAGGAGCAACTGCTTGATGTCTCCCAACCAAGTGTTGCATCCGTAAACGATTGAACATTTGCAGGTTGCCTGCTCGTTATCCATGTGTAGAACCCATTGGGATCGGTATGGAGGTCTGGAATGGTTGGAGTGGCAGTTATCATAGAAGTTGTCGTGGGAGGAGAAGCAGGGCCACGCGTCTTAAAGGTGTAGTTGTTTAAGACAAATGTACTTATGCCTAAAATAAGAAGTACTAGTGTCACAAGCAGAATAATTTTTCCCCAGAAAGGACTCTTGCGAAGAGCAGTTTGTTGCTCCGTTCCCTGCCTTCGGGAGCCGGAAGGGGCTATAGAAGGAACTTGCTTGTTGGAGAATGCTTCCTTTGCAGGAGGATCGACTTCGGTTATGGTCTCTGTCCAGTGAAGAGGCAGTGGGGAAGCAGAAGCTGATGCGAATGAGAGCGAGAAAGATTGTGCTTGCTGACTGGCTTGTGTAAGGGCTGTTGCAAACGCTTCTATATTGCTAAAACGGTGTTCAGGCTCTTTAGCCAGAGCAGTGAATATCACACCTTCTACCTCGGGTGTAAGCATGGGAATCTGCTGGGAGAGGGATGGTGGCGAAGTAGTTAGATGCTGCATCATAATCTCTACTGCCGTCCCTTGAAATAGTCGTTTGCCACTAAGCCACTCGTAGGTTAGAACACCTAGGGCATATTGATCACTTGCAGGCTGTGGTCTCCCATTAATCTGTTCAGGAGCCATATAAGGGGCTGTTCCTGCTATGACGACATCGTGTTGTTTATTGGACGTATAAGAATTTTGAGCTACCGTTGCTATCCCAAAGTCGGCGAGTAAAATCTCGCCATTTGTCCCCACAAGCATATTTTCTGGTTTGACGTCGCGATGAATAAGATAGAGATTATGTGCGTATTGTAGGGCAGAGGCGACCTGGTTGACATAGAAAACGACGATAGGGAGAGCTACCTGTGTTCCTAAAGGATGTCGTTCACGCAGCGTTCCATTTGAGGCATATTCCATTGCCAAGTACGGTACATCATGAAGCGTAACGCCAAAATCTAGTAAGGCAACAATGTGAGGATGTTTTAATCGAAATGTACGTGCCTCGTTGATAAATGCTTTGAGTTCTTGGCTCTGTGTTAGACGTGCGTGAAGAATTTTGATTGCAGCATACGAATGATTACGTACATGTTCCCCTAGATAGACCTCGCCAAAGCCACCACCACCAAGCAAACGGAGTAGACGAAACTCTCCAACCTGTTGTCCAACACGAGCACTACGAATATTGCTTTCTTCCATTATTCTACGTCTTTCTGTACAAGAAAATAGCGTTATGAGTTTCTATGATACAGATTGTAGTATAGTGACATATGAGATACAAGTGTCGTGAGACTACCTAAAAGTACCGAGGACTGTCCTTCGGATACGACCTATGTCACTCTGACCTCTATGCTTCGTCTTCCAACGAGTGATGGACGGTGGTCACATGGGTCTTTTTCGGTGAACGCTTCCCTGAGGGGGATGGCTCTTGTGAAACCTGCTTCGTCTGTGCTGTTGATGGTATTTCTTTCGTCCCTTTTGTAACCATGAGTGTATTGCCTCCTTTAGATACATGACCAACTGTTCATTGAAGCATAGGCTGATTCCAGAATACCTGCTCAACGTAGGTAGCCCACAGGTAGGTCGTGGGTAGCCTACGGGTAGGTTGTGGGTAGCTCTTGATACCTTCGTGTAATGAAGCTGGAAAGGAGGCGGATAACTCGTTTTTGGAGAGGCAGGGTGTTCCATCCTAACCAGAGCAGGATGTTTGTCAGTGACACCCGAATTTTGGGCAGGCTTTTCCTCTGCACGGGTCAGAGTGTTGCCCAAAACCGTGGCAGGGTGTCCCTGCACCCTGCCTTCCAAAAACGAGATCGTCTCTTTCAGAAAACTTCTCAAGGACACTTCGGGTGAAGTGGCTTTGGAAGCCGTCTGAGAGAGACGATGCACACACAGAAAGCGGGAGACGAGGCTCGAACTCGCGACAGCCTGCTTGGAAGGCAAGGTTTGTCAAGAACATCGCTTGCTTGCTCTAAATTGTCTCTATAGGCGGCTTTATAAGCATCTCTCTTTTCGTGAGCGCACACGGCAATTCTTTTCGCAGAGGGCAAAAAGCACAACAACCTGCCTCTGTTCGTACGCAACCACCTGCTTTGGGAGAACACTGACACCTTGCCAAGTCTATTGACTATAAGAATAGCAAGGAGAGGGTTGAAAAGTGTTTTCGCAAAATGGATCACTGCTTGAACATGTGTACGATATTACATAGTTATTATTTTTTTATAAGTAGTTGAGGGAGATCTACACAACAGGAGACAGGCAATATGAAAGACGGAGCAAACGTGTTACGCGCAACG
>CAXTUE010000002.1:0-3218 GCA_964247355.1 uncultured Ktedonobacteraceae bacterium
AAGCTTCTGCTTTGCCTTGCCCTCACGTAATGTGGCACGCGCTAATTTGACACCATCCGCTAACGTTTTGACTTGCTCGTTGGCAAGCAGGGCCGCGCCTGCATTCAGGCACAGCATGTGTGTTGCTGGGACATCGACATAGCTACTCAAGAGTTCGCGCAAGAGTGTGGCGTTATGTGCGGGGTCGCCACCCTGGAAGGCTTGACGGTCTGTGACACTTGTTAGCCCCACCTCTTCAGGTGTGATTGTGTATTCGCGCAATTCCTCGCCCTGCCGCACTTCGCAGATATGGGTCGGAGCACTGAGCGAACATTCATCGACGCCATCCTCACCATGCACGATGAGCGCGTGCTGACAACCAAGATGAAGCAAGACCTCGCCCATTTTGCGTAAAAGTGAGCCATCGGCGACACCCAGCACTTGATATTGCGCATGTGCTGGATTGGTTAGTGGACCAAGAATATTGAAGACGGTGCGGATACCGATCTCGCGACGCGTTGGCCCAACATGCCTCATGGCGGGATGAAATGCTGGCGCGAACATGAAACCGAAGCCAACCTCTTGTACACAGGTAGCGACCTGTTCGGGGCCGAGATCAATTTTTGCGCCCAACGCCTCTAGCACGTCAGCACTGCCACAACGACTTGTGGCGGAACGATTACCGTGTTTTGCTACGGATGCACCCGTAGCGGCTGCCACAATGCCTGCCGCCGTTGAGACATTGAAGGTTCCTGAACCATCGCCGCCAGTGCCGCAGGTATCCATTGCATGAAGTGCTATACGGTCGTCAAGATGAACATGGACGGCCTTTTCGCGCATGACACGTGCCATGCCCGCAATTTCCTCAACCGTCTCATGCCCTGAACGTAGATGCAGGGCTGTAAGAAACGCACCCATTTGTGAAGGTGTTGCGACACCTGTCATAATTTCTTCCATCACTGCTGCGGCCTCGGCCTCGCTAAGCGCGGCTCCAGCGGCAACATGAGTAATAGCCTCTCGAATCATGAATTACTCCTTATCGCTCAAGAAAATTTCGTAGCAAGTCCTTGCCAGCAGGTGTCATAATCGACTCTGGATGAAATTGTACGCCTTCAACAGGGTGAGTACGATGCTTAAGGCCCATGATAATGCCGTCGTCCGTCTCGGCGGTGATTTCCAGTACGTCAGGAAGCATCGCGCGTTCGACAATTAGGCTATGATAGCGGTTGGCCTCAAATGGATGTGGCAAGCCGCGAAATACTCCCTGCTCAGAGTGATGCATGAGTGAAGTTTTGCCATGCATTGGTTCAGGGGCGCGAATGACGCGTCCGCCATAGACCTGCCCAATTGATTGATGACCAAGACAAACACCTAGTAAGGGAATACGCGGCCCAAAGGTTTCGATGACCTGACACGAAAGTCCGGCCTCGTTCGGTGTACATGGTCCGGGGGAGATGACAATATGGTCAGGTTGCAGTGCCTCGATCTCGTCGAGAGAGATTGCGTCGTTGCGGTGTACCTGTACGTCGCCTCCAAGCTCCGAGAGATATTGATACAGGTTATAAGTAAAGCTGTCGTAGTTATCGAGTAAGAGCAACATGGCTAACCTCTTCTCTATGCATTTTCGCGATAAGTTCGGCCTCATCCAGTGCGCGTAATAACGCTTTGGCTTTATTCAAGCTCTCGTGATATTCAGCAGTGGGGTCAGAGTCGGCTACAACACCGCAGCCGGCTTGAATATAGGCCCGACCATCCTTCATAACCATCGTACGCAGGGCAATCGCGGTTTCCTGGTTGCCTCCATGACTGAAATAGCCAACGGCCCCGGCGTAAATGCCGCGTTGCTCACCTTCTAGTTCGCTGATAATCTCCATTGCACGAATCTTCGGTGCGCCCGACACGGTTCCTGCTGGAAAGCCAGCGCGTAGGGCATCGTAGGGCGTCATATCGGGGCGCAACTGGCCGGTTACATTTGAGACAAGATGCATAACGTGCGAGTAGCGTTCAATCTCCATCAGTTCGCTGACCTGTATAGTCCCTGGTGTACTGACGCGTCCTACATCGTTACGTGCAAGGTCGATGAGCATGATATGTTCGGCTCGCTCCTTTGGATCGCTCTGTAGTTCTTGCGCAAGTGCTTCATCGCTCTGCCTATCCAGGCCGCGTGGACGGGTTCCAGCAATGGGGCGAATGGTCACTTCGTTATCCTCGAAGCGGACAAGCAGTTCGGGCGAGGCACCTACAATGTGAAAATCGTTCAGATCGAGATAAAACATGTAGGGAGAAGGATTGATGGCACGTAACGCACGGTATACGGTAAAGGGCGATGCATTGACATGTCTACTCAAGCGTTGCGATGGTACAACTTGAAAGACATCGCCCGCTTGAATGTACTCGACTGAGCGGCGCACCATGTCTTCAAATTCGTGCTGTGTGCGGTTGGATGTGACACGCAGAGCATCCGCGTCGCGAACCGGCTTCGGCTCAGCTGGTACCTGTACTGGTTGACTCAGGCGACGTTGTACATCATCAATAATGGCGATGCCGCGTTTGTATTCGGCCTCAAGGTCGGGTGCATCGAGATGTAAATGCGTAACAATGCGGACGCGATGCTTGACGTGATCGAAGACGAGCATTGTTTCGGTAAAGCAAAAGACGGCGAGTGGAAGGCCAAGTTCGCTTTTTTCTGGTACCGGCAGACGTTCAAAACGCGCTACCGAGTCGTAGGAGAGGTAGCCAACCGCGCCACCATGAAACGTAGGCAGTTCGTCACGCACGGCTCCCCGGTAATCCACAAGCTGAAATTGTCCAAGTTCAGACTCGACGAACGCGAGCGGATCGCGGCAAACGATATCCTCGGTTGTCGCTGTATCTCCATGCACTTTACGCAGTGTTGCCGTTTCGTTGTGGTGCGTCATGACCATATAGGGATCGATACCGATAAACGAATAGCGGGCGACACGTTCGCCGCCACTCACGCTTTCGAGCAGAAAGCTGTATGGACGTTGCGCCGTTTTACAATATGCCGAAACGGGCGTCTCCATATCGGCAAGAATATCGCGATACAGTGGAAGCAGAGGACGCTTCCCCGTAGCAATATTCGAGGTATTCTGAAGGCGTTGCGCCTCCTCATACGCTGGATAGTACATGCTTTTGTATCCATTTCCTGTACGGGTATGCATAAAAAAACCAACGTAGATATAACGGGGGTTATGAAACAACTCCCGAAAAAAATTGTT
>CAXTUE010000002.1:3228-12949 GCA_964247355.1 uncultured Ktedonobacteraceae bacterium
CATCACACCTCGTTCGATATGCGGGGTGTGATGAAGCAGACCTGTACCAATCTGTGTGATGTGTCAACGGGGTGTGATGAAGCAGACCCGTACAATCTTAGCCAAGCCCGACAACATTTTTGATGTCGCGCATGGTGGCCTCGGCGAGTGGGCGTACTTCGTCGGCTCCTTGCTTAAGAATGCTTTCTAGCGTTGGTAGATCATTCATAAGTTCGTTGTAGCGTTTCTGGATTGGCTCAAGCGTTGTGACAAGCTGATCGGTGACGGCAGCTTTGACTGCACCATAACCGCTACCTGCGAACTCGGCTTCGATATCCTGTTGTGACTTGCCTGTCAGCATCTCGTAGATGGTCAACAGGTTTGTGATACCAGGACGTTGTGTATCAAATGTCGCGAGGCGCTCGGAGTCGGTGGTAGCGCGTCCAATCTTTTGTTTAATCGTCTTTGGGTCGTCGAGCAGATTGATGCGTGACGCTGGGTTAGCCGCGCTCTTACTCATCTTTTTGGTTGGGTCGTCGAGTGACATGATGCGTGCGCCAACTTCACGAATTTGACCTTCTGGAACGGTGAATACTTCTTTGTTGTAGCGCGCATTGAAGCGTTGCGCGAGATCGCGCGTTAGCTCGATGTGCTGACGCTGGTCGTCACCAACAGGTACATAGTGCGTCTGGTAGAGCAGAATGTCACAGGCCATCAAGACCGGATAGCAGTATAGCCCTGTATCTACGCTGTCGGGATGCTCCTCTGACTTTGTTTTGAACTGTGTCATACGATTCAACCAGCCCATTGGTGTGAAGCAGTTCATAATCCAGCTTGCTTCGGCATGCTCGCGAACGTGCGACTGCACAAACAGTTTGCAATAGCGCGTGTCCAGGCCACAGGCGAGGTAGAGTGCGGCCAGTTTGCGTGTGTTCATATGCAACTCTTGTGGATCAATTGGTAACGTGATGGCGTGTAGATCGACGATACAGAAGATGTTGTCATATTCTGCCTGCGCCAGAACCCAGTTGCGAATGGCACCCAGATAGTTGCCGAGATGAATATTACCGGTCGGTTGGACACCGGAGAAGACGCGCTTCTTGATTGGTGTTGTCGTAGCGACTGGCTTTGGGTCTTGATGAATTTCGACTGACATGATGCATTCTCCTTCAATAATGTAGGAAAAAGAGCAATAAAAAACGCCCCTCATCCACACAGGGACGAGAAGCGTGAAGCTTTCGTGGTACCACCCTCATTCAGACTACCCACGTATAAAACTCTTATGTACGTGAGTACTCTCTTCATTTACCAGATACATAGCATACTGTAAGTGTAGGCTAGATATCCTGTCCTCGATAACGGGGGACGTTCCGATAAAGCACTACTAGTTCGTCACTGCGAATGTTCGTCTTTCGCTCCCAGGTCCATTCCATAACCGCAACGGTATCGGTTTCCACCGGCCCGACTCTCTGATTCCTTTGGCAGGCTATGTACTCTTCCTGTTCGATGCGTTCTGTATTCAGTTGTGCATGTATTCAGTATAGTGATGTTTGTCAAGTATGTCAAGTGTAAATTTGCTCTAAAAGGCATAAACTCTTGTAAAACTGGATTTTATCATGCATACTGTCTTTATAGCATAGTGAGGTTAGTAATTCTGAACTTCCTGTGCAGGTTGCCCACAAGAGCCTATAGTACCTACCAGTTTTTGACCACTTCCAACCTCGAAAGCGAGGAACAAGGTGAGACCAGTATAGCCGCTACTGTAAAGAGTCTCTCTTTCTGTGAGTACTGGAAACACCAAAGGTTGTGCGTGTTTGTACAGCCTTGTAGTGTGTCGCGCTAGTTACTCGATGTGTTCTTACGTCGTCAGTAGGAGGACCAATGGCAACAGCCCCCGTTCGTAATGCCGTAAACTTTCGGCAGATGCTTCCAATTATTGGTGCCAGTACCCTCGGCACCGCTATCGAGTGGTACGATTTCTTCCTGTATGGTTTTCTCTCTGCTACCGTTTTCCCTATCGTTTTCTTTCCCAAGCTTGATCCAGTAGCAGGTATCATAGCATCGTTCACGACAAACTTTGTCGGTTTCGCGGCCCGTCCCATCGGTGGAGCTTTCTTTGGCTGGTTTGGTGATCGTATTGGGCGAAAATCAACGCTGATCGCCACGCTATTGCTTATGGGTATCGCAACATTCTTGATGGGTGTGTTGCCTGGATATGCAACCTTTGGAGTTGGCGCCTCGGTTATTCTCGCTATTCTACGCTTCCTGCAAGGTGCAGGTGTCGGAGGCGAATGGGGTGGCTCAGTACTATTATCTTTGGAGTATGGTGATGAGCGTCGGCGCGGTTTCTGGGCGAGCTGGCCGCAAACTGGAGTGCCAATCGGTTTGACGTTGGCGGCACTTGCGGTAGTCGTGTTCAAAGCTGTGTATCCAGGCGAGTCATTCGTCACGTTTGGTTGGCGCATTCCCTTCCTCCTAAGCGCGGTGCTCATCTTTATTGGCCTCTACATTCGTGTGCGTATCCTCGAAACGCCTTCTTTCTCGAAGGTGAAGGAGGAAAATCGCGTATCGCAAGCACCATTGATTGATGTCATCCGTTATCACTGGCGCGAAATTGTGCTGGCGGCTCTTGTTCGTTCTGGCGAGCAGGCTCCATTCTACATTTTTATCACGTTCATTCTGAGTTATGGCGGTGCGTCGTTCAAAAATGTGAGCTTAGGTTTAAGTAGTAACACGCTGTATACAGGACTTATCGTTGCTGGCTTACTGGGCTTTGTGATGATACCGGTATTCAGTTATCTCTCAGACATTGTGGGAAGAAAACGCTGGTTCCTGATTGGCGCGGTCCTCATGGCAGCGTTTGCGTTTCCCTACTTCTGGTTGCTTGGCACAAAGAATGCTGTAGTGGTCATTTTTGCCATTGCTATCTCGGCTGGCATTTTCCATGCGTGGCTGTATGGACCTGAGGCAGCGTTCATCTCGGAGCGGTTCGGCACAAAGTTGCGCTATACAGGTGCATCGCTTGGCTATCAGCTTGCGTCTGTGACAGCTGGAGGTCCCGCACCTCTTATCGCTGTTGCACTTGTATCAGCCTATCATTCATATGTACCAATAGCGATATACATGATGCTCATGTGTGTTATCACGTTTATCTCCGTCTTCGGCCTCGTTGAGTACTCAAGTAAGGCGGCGGCAGAGGATGTGGAAGAGCGACAAGGCTTTGTCGCAACGGCAGATTAATTTGTTACATGGCTCTCGTAAAGATGAGGTGACATTTCAGCTGAAATGTCACCTCATCTTTTGTGTTCAAGCTAAGCGTGAGGCTGCACGCTTTAGTAAGTTAGTGATGAAGAATAAGGGATAGGTAAGCAAGTATGTGTTTGGCAACCACCAACTCAGGTCTAAGTCACCTCGAATACTCCAAAACGCTAATGCTTGCAAACCAGAGCAAAGAGTGAGAACAAGTGAGACAAGAGCGACAGGTTGCCAGAGTAGGTTTTTCTGCTTATACAGGTAAACGCTTATTAAGCCAGTTGCTGAAACACAAAGATCAAGTGGTAAAAATGACCAATTCCAGGCGACAAGCAACGGATTGTGATAATCCTTGTAGAGATATATTTCTGGAACGAGATGTAATACAGTGATTAGCCAATAGGCGATAAAGCCAAAGTCAGTGAGAAGGAAAAAATACTTCAGCAATTTCATCAGTGCGCTCCTCCTAAATTCAACCCAACAACACCGAGGATAATCAAGACAATAGAGCCGATTTTGATTGCTGTAACTGGCTCTTTGAACCAGAGTATACCGATCGTTGTGATTAACGCTGTTCCTACTGCTGACCATATAGCATACGCCATACCAACATCAATCTTTTTCAGAGTAAGTGAAAGTAGCCAGAAACTGAGACCATAACACAGAATAACTATGATGGAGGGAACAAGTTTCGTAAACCCTTGTGAGAATTTGAGCGATGTTGTGCCCGCGACCTCGGCGAGAATTGCCAGTACAAGGTAAAGAAAGTTCATCGTATCCTCGTTTCTTCAAGTTTCGGTAGAATGGCTTAACTTCAGCATTGTTGCGATAACATCTTCGCGAAGTTGTCCTTGCGGTGGCGCGAAGCCGAGCATATCGGCGAGCCATAGACCGTCGACAGCCAGACGTAAAAGTGTTGCAAGTGCTGGTGAAATGCCATCATGCTCAGCTTGTTTTTGCCACTCGTCATACCGTTCTCGTAGTGGATTTAGTAATCGCGGATTTGTTGCAATTGCTGCAATCATTCCTGTTATTGCTGCAGCCTCTTCGGGGAGCTGTTTCTCGTTTGAAGAGGCATGAATATACGCCCGCATCCATCGTCCTGCCTCTAACTTCTCCTTATCAAACGCTTTTGTGAGGTCTTGAGTAAAGCCTTCGATATAGGAAGAGATCAATCCCTCAACCAGCATTTCTTTACTGGGAAAGTGATAGAGCACTCCACCCTTGCTCAGACCAGCCTCTTTTGCAACGGCTTCGATAGTGAGGTGTGCCACCCCTTCTCTTTGTATGATGCGGTTAGCAGCCTCTAAAATCTGTTGTTGTGTTGTATTCATACGACAACTATACCGTCCAGACGGTATAGTTGTCAAGTGTTACAAAAGTATTTTGCGTAATTTGCCCCGTACTATATGAGTACGGCGTCTAAATACATGATGTATCCATATGTATTGACCAAACAACTTTATTTCTTATCAATGAAAAATATAGGCTGACGCTACTAGCACTCTTTCAAGTTAAATATGTTGATGTTATACTTAGTAGCGGCATGCATAATTGTGGCAAATTTTCAGAGGAGATGTCTTATGGCAAACAATACACTAGAGTTACCGTTGTTTCCGTTAACAGTGCTGTTTCCAGGGACAGTGCTACCACTGCATATCTTTGAGCCGCGTTACAGAGAGATGATTGCTGCTTGTCAAAGAGAAAACAAACCGCTAGGCATCGTATTGCCTAAACCGGAAAGCGAGTTTATGCGTGAGGTTCCGCATACGATTGGCACGATAGCAGAGATACATAATCTGGAGCAACTTGAAGATGGACGCTATGCTTTGAATGCTGTTGGCATCAAGAGATTCCGTATTCTGAGCGAGAACCGCGATAAAGCATACATTTCGGCAACTGTGGAACCGTACGAAGACGTTGCTACTGAAGAACTGAATCTGGCAAGTGCAACACAACAGGCGCGGAGAATGTTTGAGGAATACCTGGGAATGCTATTGCAAGAGGTGAATGAGCCAGGCGTGCATGCAAAGCTGCCTGATGAGTCTGAGGACCTCTCATACTTTATTGCCTCATTCTTGATGAATATTGAAGACATTCAGAAACAGCATTTTCTCGAAATGACCTCGACCCATCAAAGATTGCGTGAAGAGATTGCCATTCTACGGCGTGAAGTGCCATTTATGCGGCAAATCATTTCTAAGAAAATATCCGATGACCGCACGATGCTAAATTAGGAAAAATTGTATGACAGAGCAAGGAAGTTTTCGCCAGCGATTAGATGCTGTATTGCGTACACTGGACGTGAAGCAAGTGCAGGAGTTTCTTATAGCACAAAAGCAGTGGAGCGAAGGACAGCCAGCCGACCCAGATTTTGCTATGTGGATGATGGTCGCTGGTGCGCCTTCGCTACAAGACTTGCATGAACGCGCATACCAATGGCTTATGACGCATGGTCACGAAGCGGATGCAGAAGCGTTTTTAGCCAGAGACAAAAATCTTGGTAGTAAAGATGGAGGGAATCAAGGTAGAGGCAAATCTTCTAATTTGCCGAAGTTCAGTGGGAAGAAACCTAATAGTAGGCAATCAACCAATACTTCCAGGTCACAGGGGCCTTCAAGGGGCAAGAGAGAACGTTAACACTTACTCAGCAAGCTTTTGGTTTGCGTTTTGATAGCGAGGTTCGATTTCCTTGTAGGCTTCCCATGCATCCTGGAAATCGGAAGTTGTACGAGAAAGCATAATACGATCACCTGCAATTTCTATAGCCATATCATCGTTTTCTTGTAGATGTAGTACTTCTAAAACTGATATTGGTAATGTGACTATAAAAGAGTCATTAATTTTATGTAGCTTTACGACTTGCACGTGTTCCTCCTGTATACATTAGGGTTTAGAAATGCTAGTATTGATGCTCGTGTTTGCCTGTACTGTCGCTCACACAAGCTATCAACTCGTCAGCAGTCGAACACCGACCAGCATATCTCGTTTCGTAACCGCTGGTCCTCCAGGACGAGTTCACGAATCGCATCGGGGAGCCGTTCGCGCTGCCAGTGGCATTCGAGCCGACCAAAGTTCTCACTTTCGCCTTTAGGTGCATCTGCACGCGTCGCCTTGATCGCGTAGGCCGCAGCACCGAGTTCGTGTGCTGCGACATGCGCCACCACTGCGGCTTGACCGGCAGCATATGCGGCAAAACGCGCCGATTCGTGTAAATCCCTCGCTGCACCCATTGCATGACCACCTAATGCGCGTGTTTCCATCATTTTGAGTTCCCCACGTGTCCACGCGCGAGCAGCTTCGATTGCCTGGCGAGGCCGCAGGTCTAAAGGTTGCACCGACTCAAACAGGTGCAGGACGTGTTCCGCACACGTTGCGGCCCATAAAGCCAGGAGCTGATGGTCAGTGTCCGTAAGCGTCCCCCCACGACGGATAGTGATGAAGCGGGGGTCGCGGTCTTTGGGAAGGATCATAGTTGCACCCGTCCTAAAATCCTCTACAAGCTCGTTGGTGCTGAGGCTTGTAGCTGGCATGTGCCCGCTACAAGCCTCAGTACCAAAAACTAAGCGGCAATCTTCTTGTGTTTCGATACGATCTCTTGCTGGACATTTGCTGGCACTTCCTCGTATTGGGCGAACTCCATTGAGAAGGAGCCACGGCCCTGCGTGATCGAGCGCAGGTCGGTGGTGTAGTGTAGCATTTCAGCTTGTGGCACAAGTGCTGTGATTTGCTGCATCCCTTCGCCAATTGAGTCCATGCCGAGCACACGCCCGCGTTTGGTGTTGATGTCGCTCATGACATCGCCCATGTTGTACTCTGGAATCGTGATGGTAACATTCATAATCGGTTCCAGCAGGACGGGGTTCGCTAAAGGCACGGCCTCTTGCATGCCGAGTGAGGCGGCAACCTCGAACGATTGTGCCGAGGAGTCTACGGGATGGTATTTGCCGTCAACAACCGTGACCTTCACATAGAGCATGGGGTTGCCGGAAAGGAAACCTTTCTTCAGCGACTCGCGCACTCCCTTTTCGACGCCTGGAATATATTGGCCCGGCACAACGCCGCCGACAATCTTGTCCTCAAACACAAAGAGTTGTTCGCTGTCTCGTGGCAGTGGCTCGATTTCTAACCACACATCGCCAAATTGTCCATGTCCACCGCTTTGCCGTTTGTGACGACCATTGGCACGTGCCTTCTTGCGAATGGTCTCGCGATAGATAATGCGCTGGTCGTGTGTCGCCAGATCGACGCTATATTTACGCTTCACGCCTTCGACCACTATTTGCAGGTGCGCTTCGCCCATGCCGGACAGTAGGACCTCGGCTGTCTCAGTGTCACGAGCCACACGAAGCGTTCTGTCTTCTTCGACAATGCGAGCAAGTGCATTGCCCATTTTGTCGAGGTCTGCCTGACTCTTGGGCACAACCGCTACGGTATAGCATGGAGCAGGAAAGGTAATTGTGGGAAGCGGAGTTGTGCTATCTTTGGCACCGGTAAGGGTATCGCCTGTATGCGTGTTTGTTAGTTTAGTGACTGCTCCAATGTCGCCAGCAGGAATTTCGGGCGCGGTTTCTTGCGTTTTGCCGCGTGGCGTGATGAGCTGCCCTAAGCGTTCATCGGCTTTTGTCTGTACATTATAGACATGAGAATCTGGTTTGACTGTGCCGCTATAGACGCGGAACATGGAGATCGTGCCAACTTGCGCAGCCGCTGTCTTAAAGACAAACATTGAAGGCGTGTTACCAAACGCTTTTGCTTCCTCGCATGCGGCATCGGCAGCACTGGGCAAATAGTCGACGATGGCATCAAGTAGCATCTGTACGCCGATATTTTTGCTCGCGGAACCGCACATTACTGGATAGACGAGACCTGTACAGGTACTTTTCTTGACAACTGAAAGGACTTCCTCATCTGTGAGTTCCTCACCTTCAAGGAATTTCTCCATCAGTTCGTCGTCGCTCTCAACCGCGCATTCGATCAGTTGTTCGCGGTAGGTGCTGATACGTTCTTTGAGGTCGTCAGGAACGGCGACTTCCTGTATCTTGTTGCCGCCTTCAAATGTGTAAGCTTTTTGTGATACGAGGTCTACGATGCCTTTGAATTGCGCTTGCTCGCCGATAGGAATTTGCAGTGGAACAACTTGTGTGCCGAATTTGGCGCGCAAGGAGTCTAGTGCTTGCTCGAAGGAGGTGTTTTCGCGATCAAGCTTGTTGACGAAGATAACACGGGGAAGTTTACGCTCGTTGGCGTACTGGTATGTGAGTTCAGTGCCGACCTCAACGCCTTTTTCGGCTGTGACGACGACCAGTGCAGCATCGGCGACGCGCAGTCCAGCTTTCACTTCGCCCACAAAGTCTGCATAGCCGGGGGTGTCAATGAAGTTGATCTTAGTGTCCTTCCACTCGATGGGAAGTACTTTGGCGTTCAAAGACATACGGCGTTTAAGTTCATCGGGGTCATAATCGGAAACCGAGGTACCCTCATCGACCTTACCCTGTCGGGTAACTGCCCCGCTATCGAAGAGGGCTGCGTCTACCAGAGAGGTTTTGCCTGCTCCTACATGAGAAATCAATGCTACATTACGAATCTGTTCCGCCCTAAAAACCTTCATAGAAACATATCCTCCTGAGTTTCTCCACAAGAGGTGATCTACCAGACGCTGGGAGGTCTGCCATAGACCACCTGTGCGGCTACATGAGTAGCTGGTTCGGTACAGAGATAAAGAATGTGCGAGGCACTGTTCCAGTTCCGTAGGTTTAGTATAACAGCTATATTGAAAATGTTCAATGGCCATGCCCAAAGGGTAAGTTTCTTACTATCAAGTGCCAATCTTCTTCGCATTCCTGTCAAATCCCAGTAGCAGGAGGAGACAGAGAATAATGCTGGTCTCAGCGACATGCATCGCCAGGAGTGTATTCACGGCTGTGGGCGTAGTATCCTGAAATGGGTGTGGGTTAATGGAAATGATGAGCAGGTCCGGTACAAATGCGACTAGATAGACGAGTAGGCCAATCACGAGGAAGAGAGGAGCGGGATTGCGCGAGTAGCGACCCACTAGTCCGAAGACGAGCACTGCGCCTGCGCCGAGCAGGATTGACCAGAAAAAGATGGGGCCGATGCCAAGCGGTGTGAACGCTGATGATGGTTTAAACACGGCAAACGAAATTGTTCGGATCAGCAGGTTGACGGCGAGTGAAATAAGTACGGCAAGTGGCCCCACCCAGCGTAGCCGGTGAAAAGTGATACGTCCCTGGAACATATTGGGTCTCCTGTGTTCTCTATGATGAAATAGCAATGTATATTCACTCTATCACATCGAGAATACAAGTCTCACTCATGCCACACAGTTATTGGATGCACAGTTATTGTCTTTGTGTTTGTACATTGGCTGTTGGTGAATATACTTTTTGCTTGTACTCTTGCAGAAGAGCAAAGATGTTATACATCTCTCGTCTCATTGTTTTTCGTTTATGATCACTATTTTGTGTGT
>CAXTUE010000002.1:12988-23353 GCA_964247355.1 uncultured Ktedonobacteraceae bacterium
ATGTTATGCAGATCGAACAGAAACTTACTTCACTTGGAATCACGCTTCCACCGAGAGGACCGGCACTTGGAAGCTTTGTTCCTACAGTGCAAACAGGCAACCTACTTTTTATTTCGGGTCATGCCTCACTGAGAGATGACTATTCGCAAACAGGTAAAGTTGGACGTGATGTGACGGTTGAGCAGGCGGTTGAAGCTGCACGGCAGGTTGCTATAGACCTGATTGGAACGGTTGCGGTCGCGCTTGGAGACCTCGACCGTGTTTCCCGCATCGTCAAACTGCTTGGCATGGTTAATAGCGCAGACGACTTTACGAATCACCCTAAAGTGATTAATGGTGCATCGAATTTATTTATTGAGGTCTTTGGAGAGCGCGGAAAACATGCTCGCTCTGCTATTGGGGTGGCACAACTACCAGGAAATGCGACGGTTGAAATTGAGATGATTCTCGAAGTCGAAGGATAGTTTACGTATGTCATCCTATCCATTTATGCAGGTTGACGCCTTCACAACGCAAGCTCTCGGTGGAAATCCTTGTGCTGTCATTTTCGAGACTGATGATTTCTCTGATGATTTGATGTTGTCGCTTGCGCGTGAGATGAATCTTTCTGAAACGGCCTTTGTGCGTCGTTCGAGTACCGCAACCTTCGGGGTGCGGTACTTTACTCCCGCCGAAGAAATCCCGATGGCGGGTCATCCCACGATTGCGACCACCTTTGCTTTAGTGACCTCTGGTCGCTTGCCTCTACAGGAAGGGCGTACAGCTATAAGCTTAGAGTTGTCAGGAGGTCCGCTTCCTGTAGAGATTTATGCGGAACAGGGATATGTGCAGCGCATCGTCATGACACAGAGGAAGCCGCTTTTTCTGAAACAGTATACTCCTGCTGATGTACTCCCTCTTTTCGGTCTGTCCGTTGATGATGTTCTGCCCGATGTACCTATTCAAACCGTCAGTACGGGAACACCACAACTTATGATTCCGTTACGCGATCAGGACGCCCTACGAAGAGCTACCCTGAATATAGAAAAATACCCACGCTTTAGGGCGGAGGCAGATTTCTTCAGTCCACATCTGTTTTGTTTGGGTGGGGTAACAGCGCAAGGGAAAACATTTGCTCGCCAGTTTGGGACGCCGCCAGATATATTAGAAGACCCTGCAACAGGGTCAGCGACAGGAGGCATGGCGGCATATTTATGGCATTATGGACTCATTCACGAGTCGAAATTCATCGCGGAACAGGGGCATTGGATGAAGCGTCCAAGTACTATCTATGTGGAGATTGTTGGTCCGCCAGATGCGATTGAGACGGTAAAGATTGGTGGTAGTGCGGTAGTTGTTTTGCAGGGGGAGTTACTGCTTTAAGCACTGATATTGTGGAAATAGTGACGCCTTTTTCTAAGAAATATTGCTTGTTCAATGTGCCCGTTACTGTTATACTAAAGAAGATTTTTCAGTAGCCCATCGTGTAGAACAGAGAAGGGGTGACATCATGCCTGTAGATATAAGTGATATTGAGAATATTTTGGCGCAAGAGGAGACGTGGCGGCAGACGCAGACCATTAATCTCATTGCGAGCGAGAATACGCCAAGCGATGCAGTGCGGCGTGTGCAAAACTCGGATTTTATGGGGCGTTATGCGGAGGGACATCCAAACGAGGTTGACAAGGTAAATCGTTACTATCAGGGGACACGCCTTATCGACGAGATTGAACGCATGACGCATGACGAAATTATTGCGCTATTCCATGCGAAGCAAGCTGATGTGCGTCCAATTAGTGGCAATGCGGCGAATACGGCTATTGCGCTCGGCTTCTTGCGCGGCGGCGATACGATTATCGCAAACTCGACGGACGGTGGTGGACATATCAGTCATGGACCTGTTGGCGTATTTGGACGCCGCATTCAGAGTCGTGGTCAGTCGCTCAAGCTTGGCGGTGCTAATTCGGTCAACTTGCACTATTTACCACTGACGCCTGACCATTATCATGTCGATCCTGAAAAAACTATTGAGTTGATCGACTCAGTTTCACCACAACTGGTTATTATGGGAAAGAGTTTATTTTTCTTTCCAGAGCCAGTATCGCAGGTTGCTGCGTTCTGTAAGACAAAGGGCATTCCATTACTCTACGACGGGGCGCATGTTTTGGGTCTTATCGCAGGTGGCGAGTTTCAAGACCCATTGCATGAGGGTGCGACGTGGTTAACGGGTAGTACGCACAAGACATTTCCAGGGCCGCAACGAGGCGTCATTCTTGGCAATATGAAAGAGGAGGATGAAAAGAAATTCTGGCCACCAGCAGATCGGGGCGTCTTTCCAGGTTCCTCAAGCAATCATCACCTGCACACGTTGCCTGCATTGCTGGTTGCCATTCGTGAGATGAGAGCATATGGTGCAAAGTATGTGACGCAGATTGTACGTAATGCACAGGCATTGGGTCAGAGCCTCGATGAATTGGGTACACCTGTTGAGGCGCGCGAGTTTGGCTATACTATGAGCCATATGATCGGTGTGAATGTCGCGCAATGGGGCGGGGGTGTCGAAGCCGCAAAGGTCTTGGAGAAAAACGACATTATTGTCAACTACAATATGTTGCCGGGTGATGCTGATCCACGTAATCCTTCTGGTCTGCGTATTGGCGTCTCTGAAATGACGCGTTTCGGTATGGACGAGCGTGCGATGGGCGAACTTGCGCACTTGATTCACGATGCTGTGCGGGGCAAGAATGTGCAAGAGCAAGTACATGTGCTTCGAGGTCGTTATACGAAGATGCAGTTTGTGTAATTTGAGAATGCTCGAAGCAGCATGAACACATAAATATTTTCTTGTTCGCGCCGCTTTGAACATGACTTTTAGGACCTCTTACCTAATTGAAACTATGAATTGTGCTAGTACGTGAACTATCAGTGAGCATCAACTTATTCGCTTTGTAGCGTCTAATGCTACTCTATAAATGAAAGAAAAGGAAGTGGAAAATGGGTAACTTTTTACGAGGACTTCTTTTTGGTCTTGGTTTAGGTGCTTTGCTTGCACCAATGCGGGGTCAAGAAATGCGCCGACTCTTGACCGAAAGATTTCAGGAACTACGCGGCTATATTCCTGAAAGGTCGCAACTCAACCAGTATACGCAACAAGTTTCTGACAAGGCCACACAAGCTGCTAGCTCTTTGAAGGATTATGCGCAGCAGGCCACTGAGCAAGTGAAGAATACTGCGAGCAATCTTGGAGACCTGGCCCAGCAAGCTACTACAGAGGTAAAGGGCACAGCAAGCAATCTGGGTGACATTGCCCAGCAAGCGGGTACATCTACAAAAGGTACTGCTAGCGACTTGGGCACCATTGCACAGCAAGCAGGTTCAGATGCTAAAGATGCAGCTACAAACGTCGCACAGCAGACAAGCGCGAAGGTACAAGATACCGTGAGTAACCTGAGCGATACAGCGCAACAGGCGGCATTGCAGGTCAAGGACACCGCAAGCAATGTGGCAAGTACCACGCAGCAGGCGGCCTCAAACGTCAAGGACACAGCGCAGCAGGCGGCCTCGAATGTAAAAAACACTGCAGGTAACGTGGTAGATACGACGAAGCAAGCGGCTTCAAACGTGGCAGATACGAGCAAGGATGCTGTAGATACTGCTAAGCTGCAAGCAACGCAAGCGAAGCAGAATGTGCAGTCTCAAGCTTCTACGTCAACTGCTTCATCAACTTCTGCAAAGAACGGTACCACGAGTACTTCGACATCGGCTTCTAATTTGTCGAGTGCTACCAGCGTTACTAGTGATGCGATCAGCACAATTCCAGGTATTGAGCCTGAGATACAGAGCAAGTTGGAGGCGCAAGGAATACGCACACGGCAGCAGTTGCTGGAGCAAACACGCACGAAAGAGGAGCGTGGAGAACTCGCGCAAATATCGGAGATCAGCACACACATGTTAAGAACGCTTTCAGACCGTGCTGAATTCCTACAGTTGCAGGGCGTGACTCCTGATGTAGCGGTCATGCTCGAAGAGGCGGGCGTGAATGGTAATCGTGATCTACGCCGTCGTAATCCAGAGCATTTGTACGCAACGCTTTCTGAAGCGCACAGTGCAGGAAACATCGCAACGAGTGTTCCTGCCGTTGACCAACTTACCCAGTGGATTGCTGAAGCAATGGCACTTACAAGCTCACAAGACTAAGGCCACGGCCCAAAGCAAGAGCGCATGCCCTTTCAGGCATGCGCTCTTGCTTTTGATCATACATGCCAAGTTTTACGTAGGACACGTACCCAATTTTCATAGGCTAGCTTCCGTAGAGCAACATCGTCGTACCCATGACTCCTTAGGGCTTGCAATAGTTTGGGCAGACCTGTTACATCATGTATCTCCTGTGGAATAGTTGCGCCATCGAAATCAGAACCAAAGCTGACATATTCTATGCCGAGGTGCTCAACGAGATAGTCGATGTGCTGCACCATGATATCGATAGACGTATCTGCGTTATTATGTCCATCGGGACGTAAAAACGAAACCGCGAAATTCAAACCAACCATGCCTTCTGATGCTCGAATCGCGTCCAGTTGTGTGTCTGTCAGATTGCGTGGGCAAGGACAAAGAGCATGGACGTTTGAGTGCGTCGCTACCAGTGGCTTATCTGATAGTTTTGCGACATCCCAGAAGCCTTGCTCAGTAATGTGCGAAAGATCAATCATGATACCTAGCTGGTTACATCGACGTACAAGGTCTTTGCCAAGATCGGTCAAACCAGGACCTGTATCTGGTGAATGTGGAAAATTGAAGGGAACGCCGTGCCCGAAGATATTTGGGCGGCTCCATACGATACCCAGCGACCGTAGACCTGCTTGGTAAAATACCTCTAAAGTATCGAGATGTGGGTCAATAGCTTCGGCACCTTCAAAGTGGAGAAGCGCGGCAAGCACACCATTGCGCAAGCATGTTTCGAGTTCGTCAGCAGTGCGCACGATTTTTACCTGTCCCTCTGACTCCGCTTCAAGTTGGAAAAGACGCGCGGTGACTGCGAGCGTTGTTTCGAGGGCGTAGGTATAGCTTATGGCAGGAGCAAGGGGAAATTCATAGCCAGTAGCAGTAAGTTTGATACTATCTTCTGCTTTAAGCGTTCCTGACTCAGGTGGCACAAAAACGGCGAAGAAGCCACCGCCAAAGCCACCTTTCCGCATCCGTGGTAGGTCGAGGTGCCCCTTTTCGCTTTCGACAAAAAAGGAACGTCCTTCTCCTTGCTGTGATAGATGTAAATGAAGTAAGACATCGTTGTGTCCATCAAAGATTGGAAGTGGATGAACTGCTCTTGGGGGAGTATTTTGCACGTTACTTCACTCCATGTTCTTTAAAAAGCTCAATAAGCCATTGTTCGTCGTGAATGGGAATGCCAGCTTTTTGGGCCTTCGCGACTTTTGATCCTGGCTCTTCTCCAACAATCAGGTGACTCAGTGACTTGCTTACACCGGAGGCAATCGAGCCGCCCAGTTGTACAAGAGTTTCTTCGGCGACCGGACGCGTCATTGAGCTAAGCCTACCTGTGAGCAGAAATGTTTGACCTGCGAGTGGACCTGTCGCCACTTGTTGCTCGTCTTGCATGTTCAGACCCACTTCGCGTAAACGCTCGATAAGTGCGCGGTTCTCTGGCTCTTGTAGCCATGTATAGACACTATGCCCAATTTTAGGACCGATTCCTGGAACCGCGATGATTTCCTCTTCGCTCGCCGCTAGCAGTTTAGCCATGCTATGAAATGTCCCTGTGATCAACTGCGCAGCTTTCTCACCCATGTAGCGAATGTTGAGGCCGAAGAGGAGTCGCCAGAGGGGACGCTGTTTGCTGGCTTCGATTGCCTTGATCATATTGTCTGCGCTTTTTTCTTTGACACCCTCTAACGTCAAAAGCTGGTCATGTGTCAAGTTATAGAAGTCCGCAACACTTTTGATATAACCAGCGGCGACAAGTTGTTCAGACATTTTTTCGCCAATGGTCTCGATGTCCATCGCGCCTTTTGAGACAAAATGAATGATGCTCTCAAGGTTACGAGCGGGGCAATGCGCATTTGGGCAGTAGGCCATTGCCTGATCGGGAATATGGATTATTTTTGTGCCGCAGCGTGGACAATACTCTGGCAGGTGATAAACCTCTTCCTCTCCTGTACGCCGCTCCATAACGGGCTTGACCACCTGCGGAATAACCTCGCCTGCTCGTTGTACCAGCACCCAATCGCCGATACGTAAGTCTTTGCGTTGAATATCGCCTTCGTTGTGTAGTGAGGCACGCGAAACAGTGACGCCACGAATGTTGACTGGTTCGAGCATGGCCCATGGGTTGACTGCTCCGGTACGTCCAATATTCACGTCGATGTTAAGCAGTTTTGTAGCGACCTGTGTTGGAGGGTACTTGAACGCGATGGCCCAGCGTGGATCGCGCGCAACCGTGCCAAGTTCTTGCTGTTGCGAGAAGTCGTTGACCTTGATAACAACACCGTCAATCTCGTAGGGCAAGTCGAAGCGTTTCTGTTCCCATTGTTTGCAAAACGCAATGACCTCTTCCATCGAATGTGCTAGATGAACATGAGGGTTGACGGAGAAACCCCATTCACGAATAGCGTTGAGGGCGTCCCATTGATTGTCAATGTTCATGCCTTGAATGTAGCCGATTTGATAGCCAAAGAAGTCGAGGTGGCGCGAGGCGGTGATACGGGGGTCCTTTTGGCGTAGCGAACCGGCGGCAGCGTTGCGTGGATTAGCGAAGAGCCTGTTGTCTTGCATCTCTTCGTTAAGCTTCTCAAAACTTCTAGTAGACATGTAGATTTCGCCGCGTACCTCAACGCGTTCGGGAATGTGCTCTCCGCGCAAATGTTGTGGAATAGTGCGAATAGTGCGTACATTGGGTGTCCAATCCTCGCCAACGAGTCCATCGCCACGAGATGCGCCGATAATCAAGCTACCATTGTCGTAAGTGAGTGCCATTGCCAGCCCATCAATTTTGAGTTCGCATACATAGCTAAAGGTTGCATTGGGAAGAATTGCTTGCGCACGCTTTTGCCAAGCCAGCAGTCTTTCTTCGTCGAAGGCATTAGCAAGGCTCAACATTGGGACAGGATGACGATGCTGTGGTACATCTTGTACAGGACCTGCTCCAACGCGTTGTGTAGGGGAGTCAGGCGTTTGTAGCTCTGGATGTTCCTGCTCGATACGGAGTAGCTCTTGCATGAGTTGATCATATTCGGCGTCGGTCAGTATCGGATTATCCTGTACATAGTACTGATAGTTGGCCTCTTCTATCTGATGCCGCAGTTTGAAAATATGGTCGGCAAGTTGCTCCGCCTCGCTTTTTGCTCCTTGCTCAACGACTGAACGCTGGCTTTCCACATCGGACATACACTGTACAACCTTTCATATACATAAGGAATTTAAGCTGTTATTGTTCTCGATGGTATTCTTTTTAAAGAGCTTGATAGTGGAAGACTTCTGGTGTGCCTGTGAATAAGCCATTGATATTGCTGCGCCATTGTGGGAAGAGTGGACCGCTGCGAAAGTCTACCGTGTGTGCCTCAAGAGACGACCAATTAATGCTGAGCATGTAGCGTTGTGGTTGTTCGATACAGCGTGTAACGTTTGCTGAAATGCATTCTGGATGCTGGCGAATAATCTCTAAGCCTTTGAGAATGCCCGCGCCAAGTTCGTCTTCCTTGCCTGATACGGCAGTAAATAGTGCAACTTCTGTGACCATGCTATGCTTCTCCATTTTCTTTACATGGTACCATATGAGGCAAAGGAAAATAGGAAAGTAAGGGGATATGATAGGCTAAGCCCAGTCACTACTACATTTACAAAATGTGTATAGTAGTGACTGGGCTTGTCCTTGTAATGCTAATCATACGTCACTTGTCTGCTAGATAGCTTTCATCTTCTTCGCTGTTGCTAGATATTGTTCTGCTAACACATCTGCCGCATGAGCTGTTGAAATTCCCTGTTCTTTTGCAAGAGCGATCAGTTTTGCTGTTGTCTCGTAGATGCGCTCTACTGTGGCTTTGGCACGCTCGCGCTGAAAGCCGCCAGGTTGAAGCGTATCTACACTCCACAGTGCACCACCTGAGTTGACGATATAATCGGGAGCATAAAGGATGCTACGTTGTGTGAGCAAGTCGCCATCCTGCTCCTCTGCTAGCTGGTTGTTCGCCGAACCACATACAATGGCGCATTGAAGACGAGGAATGGTGGATGCGCTAAGAACTGCTCCAAGAGCGCAAGGGCAAAAAATGTCAACTGGAAGAAACGCGATCTCTTCGGAGGAGGTAGTTTGCACGTTGTACGTTGTCTTAAGATGTTGGACTCGTTGCTGGTCAACATCGGCAATGGTAACGATTGCTCCCGCTTGCACCAGCAGTTCTACTAATGATGTGCCAACCGAGCCAACGCCTTGAACCGAGACTGAGCGTCCTTGAAGACTTGGATTGCCATAGAGTGCATTGATGCAAGCGCGCATGCCTTGCACAACACCTAAAGCGGTGGCTGGCGAAGAACTTCCCGTTGTATCTGAAACGGGGACGACATAGGATGATTCCTGAGCCAGTACGTCCATATCTTGAACAGTTGTACCCACATCGGCACCTGCGAAAAACTGGCCATTGAGCCGTTGAATGAAGCGTCCTAAACTTCGTAGAAGTTGCTCCGACTTGTCGCGTTTGGAGTCACCAATAACCACGCATTTACCACCGCCCAAATTCACGCCTGCCGCCGCCCATTTATAGGTCATGCCTCGTGCCAAACGTAGCGCATCTTGAACTGCGTCTTTTTCCGACGTATAGTTCCACATGCGTATGCCGCCCGCTGCGGGTCCCAATGTTGTGTTATGAATGGCGATGACTGCCTTCAAACCACTTGTTTTTTCCTGGCAAACATACAGATTTTCGGCGTCAATCTGTTCCATAAGTTCAAATAAAAAGCCTTCCATGTGTGCTCTCCTTTGCTAGATATGTGTGAGCAGAGGTATCTTTCGCTCGTGCTCACACATTCAGGAATGTGGGGTACTTTCGTTCTTGATGAGCAGTATACAGATTTTAGTTGCGAGCGTATAGAACGTTTTTGACATGATGAGCGTACGTTCCTGGTGTTACCCCAACCAGGTGTCGAAAATGCCGGGTAAGGTGGCTTTGATCAGCAAAACCTGTTGCAAGTGCAACTTGTGGCAACGATACGTCCTGTAAAAGCAGTGCTTTGGCTTGCTGAACGCGAATTTGGGTAAGGTAAGCATGAGGTGGAAGTCCTACGTGTGCGTGAAACACACGAACGAGATAGGAAGGATGCAAACCTACTTTTTCTGTAAGTATCTGGAGCGAAATGTTCTCACATATATGAGCATGAAGGTAGTCGCGTATCTGAGCGACTGCTCGATGTTCCTGACCAGTATTTCTTATTGGCAATGTATGAGTTGCGTGATGTGTGAGCAGGTGAGCACATGTCCACTGCAAATATGTTTCCCGTTCCAACCTGTCCGACGGTTGCTCTAACAAGTGATGAAGAGAAAGCAAAAGATATTTGAGTCGATCATCGCTAATAATTGTTTGCGAAAAGAATGGGGTAGAGTGTGTAAAGGTCCTCCCTTCCGAAGCAATTTGTTGTAGTAGTGCGCTACCTGGATAGATTACGCAGTATGTACATCCCATTTTCGAGACTGCGTACCCATTATGGACTTCATCAGGGTGAATAATAAATATGTTTGAGGCATGAGCAACGTGAGTTCCTCTACGTGTTTGGAAGCCGCCAACTCCTGCCTCAATCAAGCCGAGAGCGAATGTTTCGTGTGCGTGTCTGGCAAACGTATGAGTGATATAGGTTGCTCGTAGTACCTCAAGGTTCCCTAGTTCGGAATCGCGCCACATGACTGCTTGCTCTTTTTTTCTATCGCTATCCATACTAGAGCTTCCATTCTTGCTATATCAGAATAAGCATTCAAAGAGAATCATTGCGTACTCTTCAGTATACTCTCTCGCTTATACATTGCGCGAATCGCTCCAATCTTGCTGGAATGTCTGTTGTAGTGTAGTCAACACGCTGCCATCCGCAACTAGTACACCAAGTTCGCGGTTCTTGTCGAGTGATTGGGTCGAGATATTTTCCGAGCCGACAAAGGCTTTCTGTCCGTCTACGACAATGATTTTCGCATGCATGTACAAACGTGTATCTTCTTTGACTTGTACACCTCCTTGCTTAATCGTGTTGATGCCTTGACTATTGCTATCGCTAGAACCGCTACGCGGTGATGGCAAGATGACCTGGACATGCACACCACGCTTTGCTGCATTTATCAAAGCTTGCTCGATACCACTATCCTGCATTTCCTCGCCTTCAAGCAAAATTGTACCA
>CAXTUE010000002.1:23453-26565 GCA_964247355.1 uncultured Ktedonobacteraceae bacterium
TCAATAATCATGCCTTTTTCGTGCGTCAAAGCAAAGTCGGGGTCGCTCGCTTGTGCCTTTGCTCCTGCAGCTCTAAGTTGATCGAGCGTCTTTTGAGGCGAACTTCCTCCACCATAGGGATGCATCTCAAGCATGACTCGAACATCAATACCTCTGTGTGCCGCTTCCTCCAATGCTCGGAGCACGTTACGATCACTTAGCAGGTACATCTCGACCCAAACTGATTTTTGAGCACCCGAAATAGCATGGGTGATGATAGAATCGCCAGCATTTGGTTCTACGAAGATTCTAACACCTTGAACGCCAGTGCCGATTGTACCATTGTCTCCACTGCTGTTATTATTGATGATATTTCCTACTGAAAAGTTTGCATCACAGCTTGTGAATAGTAGGTAGAGCATGACTATGAATACTGAGAGATAGAGAGGTCTGTTCGTATTGAATAGTCGCATAAGATTTACTCCTGTTGAAAAATAGTATTTATTAATATAACGTTTGAAAGTGTGTTTAGTATATACAAAAAATTATACTAAGGGAAGAAATTGAAAGTCATAACAGTGTAGTCTCTTTCTTGCAAGAGAAGTAGAAGGGCGATATAATCAAGCATGACTAGATATTTTGCTAGAATTTTTTATTCATGTAAAGGACATTGGGCTTGATCGTCTTTGAAACTGAACGCCTGCTCGTCCGCCATTTGTATGATGACGATTTTGAGCCGTTCTACGCACTCTGTAGTGACACTAAAATCATTCAATATATGGATAGCGGGAAGCCATTAACAGTTGAACAAACAAAGTCATGGATAAAGATATCGCAGGAAAACTATCAGAAGCGAGGCTACGGATGCTTTGCGATTATCTCTCGCAAGGATGGTCAGTTTATTGGCTTTGGCGGTTTAGCACGCCCTATTAGTAATCCATATGTAGAGATTATCTATGCTTTCAGACGATCCTGTTGGGGTCAGGGATTGGCTAGCGAATTTGTTAAAGCTCTGTTGACAATCAGTTTTGAACGTTGGCAACTACCACGTATTGAAGCCACAATTGACCCGCGAAATCATGCATCAATCAAGGTAGTTGAGAAGGCTGGTATGAGCTTTGTGCGCTCTAGCGTGGATGAGGACGACCAGACAACTCTCTGGTATGCACTTGATCGTCCAGTTCTTTCACAGAATTTAGAAATGTAGATAGAACTATAGAAACAAAATAAGCGGACGGCTATCAACCTAAGTCGATGCCGTCCGCTTATTTTGTTTCTATAGTTCTATTACGGATGCAAGAACACATACAGTGGCGCAAGCACCAGTGTAATCGTAGCAAGCAACTTGATCAAAACGTGCAAGGACGGACCTGCGGTATCCTTGAAGGGATCTCCGACAGTATCGCCAACAACGCTGGCCTTATGCTCTTCACTGCCTTTGCCGTGAATTGCACCATTAGCGTCAACAACGCCGTTGCTATTGATGCGGAGGAAACCGGCCTCGATGAATTTCTTAGCGTTATCCCAGGCACCCCCACCGTTGTTGAAGAAGAGAGCCATTACGATACCGCCCATTGTGCCGACCATGAGCAGTGCGGCAGCGGCTTGTGTGCCGAGAATGGTACCGACGGCGATTGGTGTAGCGAGAGCTATGGCACCGGGGAGAATCATGGCGCGTAGTGCGCCGCGTGTGCTGATGTCGACGCAACGTGCGTAGTCGGGGTCAACGCGATCTTCGGGACGCTCAGCCATGATTTTCGGATTCTCTCTAAACTGGCGGCGTACCTCTTCGATCATGTTCTGGGCTGCCGCACCAACGGCGCGGATAGCAAGCGAACTGAAGAACAGAATCAGTGTTAGGCCAACAAGACCCGCGATAAAGACCGAGATATCAGCGAGATTGACACTGTACACTCCGGCTTTCGCACTCGGCACTCTCAGGCCGTAGAGCACGTCCAGATAGGCACTGAATAGCAAGAAGGCGGCTAGTGCTGCTGAACCGATGCCATAGCCTTTTGTAAGAGCTTTCGTCGTGTTTCCGACGCCATCGAGTGCATCAGTGATATCGCGTACGGCACCGGACTCGCCGCCCATCTCTACGATGCCACCAGCGTTATCAGTGATGGGGCCAAAGGTATCCATTGCCAGGATGTAGGCACAGGTCATCAGCATACCAACGGTGGCGGCGGCGGTACCATAGATACCACCAACGTTAATAACGCCGTGAGTGCCTAGATTGACCTGACTACCGAGGAAGTACGAGAGGCCGAGCGCGATGCTAATTGCAAGCACGGGAAGGGCAACGCACTCAAGACCAATATAGATACCTGCGATAATTACCGTTGCAGGACCGGTTAGGGAGGCGGCAGCGATTTCGCGTACTGGCCGATAGGTTCCGGCTGTGTAGTATTGGGTGATGAACACAAAGGCGATACTGAGCAGGATACCAACGCAGCCCGCCAGACCAAACCAGACCCAGGACGGGAAAATGCCTGTCGCAAGTGGCTGGTTGTTGCTCGTGGTGACATTGAGCAACAGGAAAGTTCCTACAAACATGCCAATAGCGGAAAGGATACAAGTGATATAGTAACCGATATTCAACTGGCCCATTGCGATATCGCCGGGGTCGCGTCCATTCGCATTTTCTGGCTCGACGACCACTGAGGGGCGGATCCAGAGCAGGCCGATGGACGAGGCGATGATGCCAAAGGAACCCATAACAAGTGGGAAGAGAATCCAGCCAACGTTGCCAGTCAGTCTAAATAGAGCAACGCCGAGAATCATCGTGCCGATATTTTCCGCGCTCGATGACTCAAAGAGGTCGGCACCACGACCGGCACAGTCGCCAACATTGTCACCAACGAGGTCAGCGATAACGGCGGGATTACGTGGGTCGTCTTCTGGAATACCAGCCTCTACCTTACCAACGAGGTCGGCACCAACATCGGCTGCTTTCGTGTAGATACCGCCGCCTAGTTGTGCGAAGAGGGCCACAAAGCTGGCACCGAAGCCAAAGCCGACGATAAGTGAAGGTGTTGAGGCGATTTGCGCAGCAGTGCCTAAACCGCCGAAGGCCATGAAGACCAGTGAGACGCCAAGTAGCGCGAGGGCAACGACGAGGAAGCCAGAAACG
>CAXTUE010000002.1:26575-31567 GCA_964247355.1 uncultured Ktedonobacteraceae bacterium
GCCACCACGGAGAGCAACCGTCAAGGCTTCACCGAGGCTTCTGCGAGCAGCACTGGCAGTGCGAATATTGGCCCTTACCGCCACATACATACCGATATAGCCAGAGACACCGGAGCAGAACGCGCCAATGAGGAAGGCAACGGCGGTATGCCATGCAAGATTAAACTTATCGGCAGAGGAACCTTCACCAAGTAGAGCCAGGATAATCGCAACCACGATGGCGGCAACTACAGAAAGAATTGCGATAGTGCGATATTGACGGTTTAGAAAGGCTATTGCGCCAGCGAAAATAGCATTTGAAACCTTTTGCATTGCGGGGGTGCCAGTATCTTTGCGTAGGACATAGCTTGCTAGATAGACTGCAAAGAGAATTGCAAGAAGTCCCACAACAACTGGAACCCAGATAAAATTAGTGTTATTCACGATAGAAAACGCCCTCCTTAATGGGCAGGTACAGATAGATGCCAATCAACATTGACCAGCCGAGAACATCGTGATGAAACTCCAAAAAGAGGGAATTGCTTACGTATGAAATGCAATTGCCTCTACAAAGTGGGTCTAAATCGAGATGTAGTGTAACATAGCCGGTGTTCTCTGACAAGTATTGTTTTCACAACCGTTTAACAGAAACGATTATGTTTCGCCGGTGAAATGTGTCTATCTGCCCTGTACAAACTTACATGATACCTATTTTACCAGTCAGCAGACCCTGAATACGAGGGAGTAGTGGTACAAGTTGCTTCTTACGCGAAACCAGTCCCTCCACAATCACTGAATGACCATCAGTCTCAAGTGGTGCGTGTAAAGCCTCTGCGACGGCCTGTTCGCCTCCCGAAATGAGTAGATGACAGCGCATGTTGATGATATCAACAATCATGAAGAGGAGCGACGTGTAGTTCTGCTCGTGTGCGAGACGCTGCATCGTCGAAAGCATCTCCGCACTCCGCTTTTCAATGGATGCCGGGCTTGCCGTTTCAACAGTGCCGATGGCGATTTTGGCATCGCCGACAAGAAACTCTTTGAAGTCAGATGTGATCAATGTTTCAGCAGATTTCTCGTCCAGGTCCGAGCCAGCAGTGGCGAAAATTTCTTGTCCAAACTGTTCGATATCCTCGCCCGTGATTGCCGCTAGCTCTGCCGCCACACGCTCATCGCGTGGTGTACAGGTGGGCGAACGTAGAATAAGCGTGTCGTAGAGTAAGCCTGCCAGTAGTAGTCCCGCGACATCGCGTGGAATGTCTAAGCCTGCTTCATGATAGAGGCTTACAATAATTGTGCCGGTGCAGCCGACTGGTTCGGCACGAAACAGAATTGGTTTGTTGGTATGCACATCGTTGATGCGATGATGGTCAATAATACCAAGCAATTCTGCTTCGTCAAGCCCGTCCACGGCTTGCGATTGCTCATTGTGATCGACGAGCACAACACGTTTTGGGTGGGCATTAAGTAAATCGGAGCGTGAGATGTAGCCTACAAGTCGACCTTCATTGTCCACAACGGGCAGTGAACGACGGCGGGCGAGTGTGGTTTGTACCTCACTCATTTGATCTTCCGGGTGGCAAAAATCAAAGGTGCGACTCATAATATCCTGTGTGCTAATACTCAAGTTGATGAGGCGTACGGCGGTAAAGGTGTGGTGTCCTGTACTGATGACCATCACGCCCTGCTTACGAGCAGATTGTAGCGTTTTCTCTGAGATGAGTAAATCGCCCGTTATGACGAGTGCAGCCGCTCCGCGCTCGATTGCCACCAGTTGCGCATCTTCGCGGTCTCCAATGACGACGAGACATCCCGGCTCAACGTAGTCCGCCATTGTCTCCGCCTCCATCGCACCAACGATGACGCGGTTGCCTAATGTGCGACGGCCTTCGACCAGCACACGACCGCGTAGCACACGTACAAGATTGTCGCGCTTGAGCGAAATGCGATTGACGATGCGTGGATCGAGATCGTTGAAAAAGAGTTTCGCGAAATCTTCGTCACCAATAATGCCGTGAACCTTGTTGTCATCATCTATCACGGGCATTGAGCGCCGGTTATGTTCTTGTAGCAATTGTCCAGCCTCGATCAGTGGTTGGTCAATATGTGCGGAGATGACGCCACGTTTCATAACGTCGCGTACCTGTAGATACACGTCGTCGCGCGCCTCCGGTGCCTCAACCTGAAAGCGGTCAAGCACAAAGCGTATCTCTGGTTTCAGTTCACCATTTCTCGCGGCTATTGCTTGCTCTTCACCTTGTAAACGCAGCAAATTCGCATATGCATATGCGGACGCAACAGAGTCCATATCAGAATTTTTATGTCCAAGTACATAGATAGGTCGTGCCATTGTAGTATCTCCCAAGCAAAAATTTCAACATGCTATTGTTGTCTTTACTCTATATCTCATCTACGTTTAGGTAATACGTACCTCTTCTAAGTGTAGTATGATGACTTCCTCAAAACAAAGCCTGTGCAGTGATGCATTGTTGCTTAATCCATATATTCTAACGTCTTCTCCTGGTAATGAGCAACGCGATACCAGCACAACCTACAAGTGCTATTAGCAAAAGAACTGTACCTACAACAAATGCAGTCGGTGCTGATAGGAAAGATTGTGCTTTCGATGCTGGTTGTACTTGAGATGGAGGAGTTGCGCTTTGAGTAGATAGGAGAACTACTTTATCTGACAGGCTATCATTCGATTGTGGGAGTTTCACATCAGGATTATGAGGAGGCTCGCCATTGCCGGTATTGCCTTCGTATGGATTCTTGTATGTAGTAGCTGTGCTAGCAACAAGAATAGTTTTGCTTGTACTGTGTGTGCTGGATGTTGAACTTGCCGTAAGCTGAATTGTGTAGGTGCCTGTTTTTGTATAGGTGTGTGTAACGCTTGTCCCGCTTGCCGTTGTCCCATCGCCAAAATTCCATGTATAGCTAAGGGGTGTGTTGGCCTGTGTAGGATTGAATGAGGCTTTGACATTCAAGTTTATGTTTGTGTTTACCTGTGTCAGGCCGATATCACTCATTGCTACAAAAGGATGTGTTATGTCCTGAGTTTCGCCGAGTACATCGGGTTGGTGGAGCATCCAGGTCGTCAACATGCCGGGCAATGCAAGAGAAAGTGTAAGCGCATGAGCTTTTTGTGAGCTACCATCGGCGAAGGTGTTCATGAGTTGAATTGTGTCCTGTGTCTGGTCAAAGGGATACGACCATGCGGGCGGATTGCCACCATCATAATAGGTCGAGTTGCCAGCAAATGTCGCACATGGTAGACCTGCTAGCGTAAAGGGTATTTGATCGCTACCACCTAGCGTATCGTCTTCCTGATGAACGTTGCTTGTTTGCTCTGGCGTAAATATTGGTTGTGCACCATCTTGATTATTGTCATTGTGATAGGTGAGGCCTTGAAAGCCAAGTGCTTGAAATTGTGCGAAGGATGCGACAACGGCCTGTTGCATCAAGCTATGAAAGTGCTTGATGTTGTTCTGCTGAACCTGCGAAAGCTTGTTCTGATTGGGATAGAGCGAACTACTTTGTAGGGGCGACATCTCGATATAAAATGGCAGCAATGGGTTCGCCGCTTGCCCTAGATAGCGCAGTGGATAGGCAATACCATTTTGTTCTTCGTTGAACATCGCGACGATATTGTGTGTATCGCCATTAACTGTGCTGTTGAGGTAGTGAAACGAGCCGTACAAGCCCTGTTCTTCCGCGTCAAAGATGACGAAACGTAGTGTTCGCGCTGGATACATATGATGACTACGCCAGTAGTTGCTCATTGCTTGTGCCACGCCAAGCTCGATGGCGCAACCACTTGCATCATCGTTTGCTGACTGTGTGGAGATAGCCATACCATCATAGTGACAGCCAATGACGACGACCTGCTCTGGATGGATACCACCGGGGATGGTGACTTCAACGTTAAGCGCTTTTGTGGTGGCGGGCCGCTTATCCCAGCCACGAACGTCAAAAGTGTCTTGATACACTTGCGCACCAAAACCCTGTAAATTGCGTTGCATCTCTTGTGCCCAATATGTGGCAAATGCGTCATGCCCGTTCGTGTTACCATCTGAGATGTAACCAGCCTCGCGATGCTGGAAGTGCGTTGCTGTGTAAAAAAGCTGGTCGTATATATAGTCGGGATTGACGGTTGGAAAATCGGCAACTTGCTGAACTTGTGCCGCAGAAGCTGTAACTGTTGCAGGAAGGAAGGCACAAAAAAATAGGAAGCATACACAGCATATTCTAGTCGCAACACGGTACATACGCGATACCCTCCCCTTTGAGACACAGCTTTGTGTTCCTAGATAGTACCATAGTTTTGCGTATTCGACTAGCCCATATTGTCTATCTTCCTGAATAAAAGTGAAATGCCATGATACACTATGGCAGGGAATAGGGATAAGGGAACGTCATGAAGAAAATAGAAATTCTTATAGAGGAGCGAGCGCACGGTTCGGTACGACCGGTAGAAATTGTAGCGGATGCTCCAGTTGCTGCACTGGTGCCAGCATTAGTCGATGAATTGCAGCTTCCACACGCCGATTCTTTTGGCAAGAGGCTTATATACATGTTGCGTCACGCCTCTAATGGACGTGTTTTAGCTGAGCAGTCAACGTTGCTGGCCTCTGGCGTCAAGCAGGGTGAATGTCTTGCGCTTGACTCATACGTTGAAAACGGTTCTGCTGGTGCGCTGTTGAATATACCACCGCAATCAGCAGCTCCCGACATTCTTTTTCACTCTGCCACCACTGCGGATGATGCAGCCGCTTTGCCTGCTGTACATGCACTAGAACCGAAACGAAGAAGGCGTAACGTATCGCGCCGGGCGTTCCTCGTACTTGGAAGCGTTGCCCTTGCTGCTGGGAGTGTGGGACTTGGCTATGCAGCATTTCATTCACTCAACAAAAGTACATTGAATACAGTGGATATGACGGGTATGCAACAGCAGAACGTGCAAAAGATACCTATCTCGATACCGGCAGCACTGCAACAAGGCATCGTTTTTAC
>CAXTUE010000003.1:0-7163 GCA_964247355.1 uncultured Ktedonobacteraceae bacterium
AGTTTGTTGTTCCGCGTATGGGCTAGGATACATGAATTTCCATTCGCCATCTTCAAACCAGACGGTGGGACCGCCGTCGGTAATCATGATGATCTGTTTGTTGATGCCGCGATGACGCGCTAAGAGTTTTCGCGACAACATCAGGCCGTGCGCCATGTTGGTACCACGATCATTATCGGCCATGCTCAACTCGATTATCTCGTTGGGCTTGTATTCCTTTGCCATACGCGAGAAGCCGACGATGTACAGGTTGTCACGCGGGAACTGTGAGCGGATCAGGCTTTCCAGGGCAACGGCAACCTTTTTCGCGGCTGGTTGACAGCCGTTGTAGATCATACTCAAGCTCATGTCGATCATCAACACGGTGGAGGACTGCGTGGTGAATTCGGTGCGGTAGACTTCAAAGTCTTCCTGTGTCAGTTTTACAGGTGTTCCTGTTCCCTGACGATGTACCGAGTTCATCAACGTTTGCTTAAGGTCGAGCAGGAAGGCATCGCCGAATTGGTATTGCTTGCTATCATCAGTGCGTTCGCCGCCAACACCACGGAAGGGGCTGACGTGTCGCCCAAAGCCATCGCGCTTCATCTTGTTAAAGATGTCCTGCAAGGCCTTTTGTCCAATTTTGCGCATACCACGAGCAGTCAGCTCGTAGCGATTGCCTCTTTTCTGGATATAGCCAGCTTCCTCAAGCGTCTTCATGAGTTCTTTCAGTTGTTCAACCGATTGATACTCTTCGTCGCCGAGGAGGTCTTTGACCTTATCACTATCAATGGCGTCGATGTTCTCAAGGCGTCGTGCCTCTTTAAACTGGTCCTCCAGACCTTCCATCTGTTGCAAACGGCCCATCATACGCATCGCTTCGTTGAGGGGCATAGACTCTTTGCCCCGAAAGGGGAAGCGTGTCCGCGCCTGCTCTGATGGGGCCATTGCTTCAAGGTTCTGCGCTAGCTCCATCATATCGACGCGGATACGGTCATCACCCATCATCTGCTCCATGAGTTGCTGCAACTCTTGACGCTGATCGGGTGACAGGTTCTCCATGATGCCTTGCATAGCGGCTGACTGTTGCTGCATCTGCTCAATCAGGTCGTCAAGCGAGTTGACACCAGGAAAATACTCGCCATGTTTTTGCATGAACGAGTCAAAATCTGGCTCTTTTCCCTCTTGCCGCTCTTTGAGCATTTTGTTCAAATCGCGAATCATCTCGCGCAGTTTGGCAACATCTTCGGGGGTCATATTTTGCAGAGATTGCTGCATGCCCTGAAAGAACTGCTGCATCATCTGCTGTTGCAGACTCTCCATCAGTTCATTGAATTTGTCGCGTGCCTGATCGTCCATGAAGTCGTATTCGGAGAGACCCTTAATCTGACCAGGGATGTCCTGTGGCAGATTATCGAGTGCCTCCTGTTTACGCTTGGCGATCATTTCGAGCATGCGCTTCATCTGCTGAGGGCTAAGTGCATCTCCGCCTTCACCTGATTGGCCCGATTGCTCAGATTGGCCTTCTTGCCCTTGCTGACCCTGCTGCGCTTGACTTCCGCGCTGTCCCTGTTGGCCTTGTTGTCCCTGCTGACCTTGACTGTCTTGAGGTTGCTGGCCTTGTCGACCGTCTTGGTCCTGCTGGCCCTGTTGACCATCCTGAGGGTTATCTTGCTGGGCATCGAGGCGACGTTGAATGCCGTCGCGCTCAAGCTGCTTGATTTCCTCAAGCTTCTCGCGCAGGTCGTCCATGACGCCGGAGGCCATGTTGTAACGATTGAGCTGCTCGTTGCGCGCGTTACGCATACGCTCCATCATTTCACGCAGGCCCATTGATTTGCGACCATCCTGGCCCTGAATGCCTTCCTGCATCAGGCGACGCATCGCCTGCTGCAGGTTGCCATTTTCCAGATAGTCATCGGAGAGGGCATTCAGAATATCGTCGGCATCAATACCTTCGATACGCTGAGTGCCATCCCAACGCGTATAGCCGTAGCGATTCTTGCGAAAGCGTTCAAACATGTCGCGGACCCCTTATCGGCGATAGCGTGTTTTGCCGCCGACTGCATCCTTATTGAGACGCCGATTTAAGTGTAGTCCTTCGAGAATAAACTCGATGGACGAGGCAATACTGGATGGGCTACCACGACCGTTCAACTTGTCGATAGCTTTGCTTAGACCGCCAACTTTGGAGAGTTGGTTAACATATTCCATAGAGGGCATATCGTCGCCGACCTGTACACTGAGACCACGCTCGAAGCCAGCCACAAGCTGATCGAACTCGCGCTGCTCAAAGTATTGGCCAAAGACACTCATCACTGCGGCATTGACCAATTTCTGCACGATGCGCTCTTCCTTGATATCGCCGACTGTATCAAGCTCTATCTTACCGGAGGTCGAGGCGATAATCGCAGAGAGGTCGCTCACACGCGGCGTGATGCCACGCTCTTTAAAGCGCAGGGCACGTTTGGTGGCATTGCTCAACACATTTTCGTAGTTTGAGACGGAGACGCGGACACTGACGCCGGAGCGCTGACTGATGTCAGTGCTGTTACGTGCCATATGCGTGATCTCGGCAATCGTCTCTTTCATGAACTGCGGGAACACAATGTCCATGCCCTCGGTTGCGAAGTGGTTGCTTTCAGCCTCCATAATCGCGATTTCGTGTTCAAGTGTGAGCGGGTAGTGTGTGCGAATTTCGGAGCCGATACGGTCCTTCAATGGCGTAATGATGCGGCCACGGTTAGTATAATCTTCCGGGTTGGCACTGGCGACGACATAGACATCGAGTGGCAAGCGGATTTTGTAGCCGCGAATCTGCACATCGCGCTCTTCCATGATATTCAGCAAACCAACCTGAATACGCTCAGACAGGTCGGGTAATTCGTTAATACAGAAGATGCCGCGATGTGTACGCGGAATCATACCATAGTGAATGGTGAGTTCGTCGGACAGGTAACGGCCTTCGGCGACACGCACTGGATCGACCTCACCCACGAGGTCCGAGATGGTGATATCGGGTGTTGCCAGCTTTTCGCCGTAACGCTGTTCACGTGGCAGCCATGCAATCTCAACGAGGTCGTCATGCTCGGCGACTTTATCGCGACACGCCTTACAAATCGGTTCGTATGGGTTGTCGTTGATTTCGCATCCGGCGATGACCGGCACAACTTCATCGAGCAGATTGACGAGGCTGCGCGCCATACGCGTTTTCGCCTGACCACGTTCACCAAGAAAGATAATGTCCTGACCAGAGAGAATGGCATTTTCGATCTGAGGAATGACTGTTTCCTCATAGCCCACGATCCCTGGGAACAATTCTTCCTCACTACGAATCTTTTGAATGAGATTTTTGCGTAACTCTTCTTTAATGGACAGGACCTTATATCCACTTGCACGCAGTTCACCGATAGTGCGTGGTCGAGTAGTAATGGTCATTCGGTTTCGTGCTACCTTTCTTGGGGACTGGCATTGTGGTACTCAAGTTTCTTCATAACATTGTCGAGGATGAATACGCTACACCTTCCCACGCCGCCAACAACTGGTGGAACCATACCTGATTCTACAGCCTTTAGCGAGAAAACGCAAGGGTTAAAAATACGCATCGAAATGTATTTTTGATAGGGTGTTCAAATATCAGCGAAAATCGCGGCCTCTGGATACATATTCGCCTTGCTAGCACCTGGAAGTAGTTGAGTTCCAGCCTGTGTCAATAAAGCACGTCTTTGTTCAAGCGAGAGACCAGAGCTTACATGATAAGGGTCTTCGATGAACCACGGCGAGACGGCGAGAATATCGCCCTTTAGCTGTTTCCCTGTCAGAGTATGCACAAAGCCTTCATTGCCAACGAAGTTGCGGGCAGGATCGGGATCGTTGTTGCTTTTCTTCGTGATGGTTGATTGACCGTCGAACGAGATATCAAAGAAGTTACCGACCTGCATGGGACACACATTGTACATGAGATGTGTGTAGTCGGCTTGTAACGAGCCGAGTACCGAGTTTAACCATTCCTGTGGTTGCCAGTCACAAGCTTTCGATGGGGTAGTCCATGGTTGATCGTTTGCGTCATTTTGCATGATAATCTGTACTTCTAGCTCGTCCAGGCGTTGAAGATATGCAGGAGTGAAGGCATCGAGACTAATGGCGAAACCAACCTTACCGAACTCGGTTGCAAAGGCTTGTACCAAGTTCAGGTCTCCTGACGAGAGATCGAGTGTTGTTTGCTCGCCTTCTGTAAGAAAGACTTTATCAGTGGTGCCTAGAAGTTTTCCATCCGGTCCCCACAAGAAACCAGTATTGTAGACGTGAGGGCTTACAGGCAGGTAGACACTTGTTGCACCGGATTGTCCGAAGCGGCGAATATCGACAGGGGATGTAGAACGTTGGACGTGAGGCGCGACGGTCGTGGCGGAGAGGTAGATTGCATGTTTCGCGGCAAGGTGGCTAAGCGTTGTGACGAAGGGACGGTACAAGGCGTCTGTGAGCGAGAGAAGCAGTGCTCGGACCAGCGAAATATCGGGATAGAGACGACGATAGTGCATCATACGCATCGCATAAGCCGGAGCAAGCGACGTGATTGCGTTACTTGCACTTCGCATGGAACGCGCAAGTATACCGCGAGGTCCTGAGACAGCTAATGGCAGACCTAGAATCTCGGTCAGTACAACAAGATTTGGTCTGTCTTGTGCCAGATTTGGCAGCGCGAGTTGCACAATACGTTCTAACTCTGTCGAAAAATGCTGTGGTGTTTTGGCGGCTTGCGAGTTGATGCGATTGCCGACGGCATGGAGACGTACAGACCGAAGTGGAGAATTTTGCCATGTGTTTTGCATACTATTGCTCCTAAATCTATTACGTGGTATGAATATAGTAGTCCCTCGCAACGAAAACAAGCAAGGTATTCGTTGTGCCTTTACGGTATCTTATGTTTCCATTCGAGGATACATTACGTACTATAAGAGAGACCCAACTATGGAAATTTATTTTTATTTATGAGGTAGAGGATAAAGTGTATGGCTAAAGTGTTGACGACGCAAGAGGCATCTCGCCCATCTCAGGGGAAGGAGAACAAGGAAACGAAACAACAACTTGGACCGTTTCTTTGCTGGGCTGTAGTTTTTGCGGATATTGGCACCTCTATTTACTACGTTCCTGGGATACTTTATGGAACGGTCAACAAGTTGGCTGGCTTTTTTGTATTTTTGACGATGGTTGTTTTTATCTTGCTTACATTTAAGTATGTAGAAGTGACGTATCGTTTTCCACAGGGCGGGGGTGTCGTTACTGTAGCAGCACAGGCTCTTAACAAATGGTTTGGTGCGCTTGGTGGCATGTTCATTCTTGTCGATTACTTTCTGACAGCTACCATTAGTTGTCTTTCGGGTATACTTTATCTAAGTGTTGTTCTTCCAGTGCTGGGTCCGCAATCAGTCTTTTTCGGATTGCCCATAACTGTTTGGATTACGTTGGTTGTGCTTGTTTTACTTGGTGTACTTAACTGGATAGGAGTGAGTGAGAGTGCAAAGGTAAGTATGGTAGGCGCGGTTATTGCTTTTTTCAGCGATATTGCGATTCTTTTCACCGTCTTTACACACATCTCATTCTCTGATTTTCTGGCTCTCTTCCCTAAAATGTTTTCGGGGAAGCCACTCACGTTTGGAACGCTTCTGATTGGCTTTGCTGGTTCGTTCCTGGCCTTTTCGGGATTAGAAAGTATTTCACAACTCGCGCCCGAAATGAAACTTCCGCGTAGAAACGTTGGCAAAATAGCTCTATTTCTCGTTGTCTTAACTGTTGGTCTCACCAGTCCATTACTTACTATGCTCTCGACACTGTTAGAACCACAGGCGGCTGGAGATACAGTAAAGTCAGCTCAAATCATCTCCATTCTAGCGGGGCGTTGGGGTGGGCAGTTCTTACAGACAGAGGTTGCAATCAGTGCCAGTGCTCTACTTATTTTCGCAGGGAACACGGCAATTATAGGCTCTTATCATGTCTTCCTGGCACTTGCGCATATGGAGTTTTTTCCCAAAATCTTGACACGTCGAAACAAACTGCGTGATACACCGCACTACTCAATTATGCTCGCTGTAGGTATCCCTATTCTTGTTTTGTTGCTTGTAAGAGGAGATATCAATGTGCTTGGCGATATGTATGCATTTGGTCTGCTAGGTGCATTCACGCTCACGTGCTTAAGTATGGATATTGTTCGCTACCGTACAAGGCAAGCGAGAAAGAGGGGACAGGAGGAACTTGAGCAAAACGAGGGAAATCCCACCCGTGAGCAAGAGGTATCCGCGAAACATTCGGGTGAGAGCAAGGAAGATAAGGTAGAGGATCGCGCAACAGAGGAAGCTACTCCTACGTCTGAGAAACCAGAACGTGAAGGACGTTGGACCCGTTCCACAGTCAACTTTTGGTTAGGCATCCTTACAACTGTGCTTGTTGTTATAGCATGGTCAACCAATTTGATAAATAAGCCTTTGGCAACAGCATTTGGTGGCTCTGTTTCTGTATTGGGAATGGGTATTGCCTATTTTAACTACTCCCGGCATAAGAAAAGTGGGCGTGTGCCAGTGCTTGCAACGCAACGTGAGCAACCACTACCAAGCTCAGTACTTGCGGTACTCACAGCAGGCCCGAACCATAACAAGGCGGTTATCGAGGCGGCAGTGAAAAACAAAGAGCATGCACCTGTCACATTTCTCTATGTTGGCAAAGACGCTTCAGAGCGAAGGCCAGAGGTGTTTCGACTCACATCACCACATCTTGAAGATGAACAAGCAAAAGAGGATTTTGGTAAAGCGAACCATCTAGCAGAAGAGGCAAAGCTAGAGAGCTACTTTGTGTACCGGCATAAAGAGCCAAACGCAGTACAGCACGTCTGGCAAGTCATTCAACCGTCAGATATGATTATCGCGGCAGAGAATGTTGCAAATTTGACAGGTATTGATACAGATCAAGTACGCTATGAGGATACAATGGCTGGCAAGATTGCGCATTTGACGAAGCAATGGTAGGGCATGAAACAGTTCACAACGGACGCCCACAGGGGGACTAGCCCCATAAGGCGTTAACTTAAGCCCCAGAAATGGTCTGTAACGAGACCAGGGCACCCGGCCGGGGGGGGGGCCCCCCCCCAACCCGGGTTGGGGGGGGGGGGGGGGTGGCCCCGGGGGGGGGGG
>CAXTUE010000003.1:7173-11398 GCA_964247355.1 uncultured Ktedonobacteraceae bacterium
CCCCACCAATCTGTTTTTTGTTTCGGGGGGGGCTCCTCCCCGGGGGCGCGTGCCCTGGTTCCCATTCGAGCCTTAAGTTAACGCTTATGGGGACTATAGCCCTACTATATTTGAGTCAGCATGAAAATGTAGCTTGACCAAAGCAGACAGCAGGTCTATACTCAGGTCATGAGACAGAGACGTGCTTTTCTTATACTGCTTTTTGTGATTGCAGGTTTATTTGCTTCGTGCAGTGCTGGACATCTTGGCAGCAATGAGCTTGCATTTATACGGGACGGGCACTTATGGACTATTGACCCGAATGGTGCCAATGCATTTGAGTTGGTAGCACAGGATACGCCTGTTGTTGGCTATAGTTGGTCGCCAACGCACCAACTCCTCGTGTTTCGCACACTTGACGCAGCTTTTGCTAAAAAGTCTGTATCTAAACAGCTTGGAACAAATGCTATCACAGGGCAGATTGGAGACAGCCCTAGCACTGTCAATACCATTGGCGTTGATGGTGGAAACCCTATTCCAATCATGCTGTCAAGTCCTGATGTACAGTATGGCAACCCGATTTGGAATAGTACAGGAACGCGCCTGCTCTATCGACAGGAACCTACGGGAGCGCAGTCGCCCAATAAAGGGTTCTGGTGGGCCTCACAAAACGATCAACCAGGAGGCATAGCGGCGAAAGTCTTGCCTTCAAGTTATGCAAGACTTTCGCCTTCGTATATAGAGTCTTTGGCTATAGGAATAGCGAATAGAAGCATCTTCTCTGTGTCACTCACAGGGACAAACATGCATTTTTTAGCTCCTGGCCCACTTCCAGGTCATCCACTGCCTGCCGCTCTTGAACGTGTTTTGTGGCAACCTCAGCACGTGCAACCTGCACTACTCTACGCACAACTCGCGCCATCGAAAGCAGGAGAGACGATTCCAGAAGTACAGCTTATGCTTCATACGTCTGCTGGACGTGAGGAAATGTTAACAACATGTGCATGTGTGCAATTCGCGTGGTCTCCTAATGGCAGTACAGTGCTTTACCAGAGCAATACGCATTATACGCTGTTCAACATTGCTACTCACACCGCGACTAACATCACTGTTGAGCCGAACAGTGTTCCCTATTGGTCGCCGGATGGCAAGTTTTTGTTATTTGATGGTTTGCACACACTTCAATTGCTACGGACGATTGACCAACATCTGCAACTTCTTCTAAGTGATGGAACTACTGGGAATACAGGGATAACTATAGCAGGTACACATGCACTTCTCCAGCCTTCACCGAACAGTTTATGGGCTTCAGATAGTAGACATTTTCTCTTTTTGACACACAATCGCCTCTTGTGGTGGAGCCATACACTCAGTTCGGGTAAAGGATTGTATACTGTGACTATTGATGCTGGTGGTCAAATACAGGAGGCACCGGTCGTAGTTGATACAGGCAACGACACACAGGCAGGTTGGACAAACCAGGATGAGAACACATCATTTCTTTATTAACGAGGAGCAACAGTGATGATGCAAGAGAATACTAAAGGGACACAAGCACAGAGTACAGACGATGATGATTTTGATGAATATAGTGATATGGAGATGCTAGAAATTCTTGAAAGCTTGCGTGAGGACATGGAGGAGCTGGAGGTGACAACGCTGAGTGAGATTGTACAGAAGATAGATAAGCTACATAAGAAGTTGGATAAAAGATAGAGGATGTTTCTGATTGTAGGGACCGATTTATCACGTCCTTCTGGCATATCGACTGCTGGAAAGGACGTGATAAATCGGTCCCTACAAGACGTTATGCACCACCAAGATAAGCTTGTCGTACAAGATCATTGGTTAACAAATTTTTCGCTGTATCGGTTAGAACGATCTTGCCTGTTTGCAGTACGTAACCGCGATCCGCGAGACTGAGCGCCATTGAAGCGTTTTGCTCCACCAGAAAGACGGTTACGCCTTCATTGCGAATTTGCAAAATGGTATCGAACACGGTCTGTACGAGAATGGGGGAAAGGCCCATTGAGGGTTCATCTAAACAAATCATACGTGGGCGTGACATAAGGGCGCGACCCATTGCGAGCATTTGCTGCTCACCACCGGACATGGTGCCAGCGACCTGCTTCAAGCGTTCTCGAATACGCGGAAAAATCTGGCACACATGCTCGACATCCTGACGAATTTCTGTTCGGCTCTTACGGCTATAAGCACCCATTTCCAGGTTTTCGGCGACGGTCATGCGACCGAAGATGCGGCGTGCTTCAGGGACAAGTGCAAGGCCCGAAGTTACGATATCGCCAGTGAGTTTACTCTGAATGGGAGTATCCTCAAACTGAATTGTTCCGCTTTTGGGATGAACAAGACCAAAGATAGTTTTCATAGTTGTGGTCTTGCCGGCTGCATTTGCCCCCAGAAGACACACAATTTCGCCTTTGTTCACCTCAAGTGAAACATTCTGTAAGACATGGCTTGGGCCGTAATATGTGTTTACGTCGTTTAACTGCAATACTGCTGTCATGCAAGAACCTCTTAGAATAAAATTCCTTCCGGTTTACGTAAGGAGTAGAGAGTTTCCAATTATTCGGCGGTGGCGGGTTCATCCGCAGTTGAAGGTTTACCGAGATAGGCGGCAATAACTTTCTCGTTATTGCGCACTTCATCGGGTAAGCCTTCGGCGATTTTACGCCCATAGTCAAGCACGGCGATATGGTCAGACAAGCCCATTGTCACGGCTAGCTTGTGTTCAATCAATAGGACGCTTAGTCCTAATTCATCACGAAGACGCCGAATATATTTTACAGCGTCTAGCGTTTCGTTTTCGTTCATGCCTGCAGTCGGCTCGTCTAGCAGCAACAGTTTTGGCCTCGCAGCTAGTGCGCGGGCAATTTCAACACGCCGTCGTTCAGCATAGGAGAGGTTTATGACATATTCTTCCTGCCGCTCCACAAGGGAAGTACCAAAGAAGCCAAGCAATTCAAGCGCACGTTTGCGCGCCTCAGCCTCCTCATTTACGACAGTAGGAGGGCGAAAGAGCGAACCGAGTAGACCTGCTTTAAGTTGGGTATGTTGTCCAACGAGCACATTTTCAAGGACCGTCATATTATTAAATAGACGAATGTTCTGAAAAGTTCGCGCGATCCCACGTTTTACAATTTGATCGGGATTCAGGCCCATTAGAGGCCTGCCCTCCAGCAGTATCTCGCCTGATGTTGGCCGGTAAATGCCTGTGATAAGATTAAAGACGGTAGTTTTGCCAGCACCGTTTGGGCCAATAACGCTGACTATCTCATGCTGATGAATGACCAAATTCACATCTTGTACAGCAGTAAGACCACCGAAACGCTTCGTGACTCCACTCAGTTGAAGTATTGTATCTCCAACGACAGTATTTGGATTGACTGCACTATTTCCATTCTGAACACTCATAGCATTTCTCCTCATTGCCTGTTAGTCAACATGTACCTCGGACTCAAAGCCAGGTGCTCCTGGTGGCACATCCAATGCATCAATCTCAAGGCTTTCGGACGCGGGGGTTTCTTTGTGTAGCTCACGTCGCCTCCGCGCACTAGGAATAAGTCCCTCTGGCCTAAAGATCATAATTGCAACAAGCACAATGCCGAAGAGGAGATTACGAATACTTCCAAAGGTGAAGTTTGGAATGATTTGTGTAACGACGTGCAGAGCACTTGTTGGGTCGGAGGCAATGCTATCGAGCTGAGCTAAAATCAGCAAATTGATGGAGTACACGGCGATGGCACCAACGATCACGCCGGGAATGCTTCCCAGACCACCGATGACTACCATAGCAAGGTAGATTACTGAGTCGGAATAGCTGAAGCTGTCGGGCGTCACGTTTCCTAGCTTTGCTGCGTGATAGACACCAGCAATACCAGAAAAGAAAGCACCAGCACCAAAGGCTAGCAACTTTGTGTTTGAGAGATTGATGCCAGATGAGGACGCTGCAATTTCATCTTCGCGAATAGCAACCCAGGCACGACCAAGGCGAGAGTCGCGCAAACGGATATTCGCAAAAATGCAGAGCGCGATCAAGGCAAGAATGAGGTAGTAGAAAGGGATGGGAGTGAAGCTATTCCAATCGAAACCGAACAATTTGGGAGGAAACACTCCAACGATACCGTTTGGTCCATTCGTATATTTAGGTAGATTCAGGAAGATAATAGGAACAATTTCGCCGAAGCCAAGCGTGACAATTGCCAGGTAGTCGCCACGCAGACGTAGC
>CAXTUE010000003.1:11430-28198 GCA_964247355.1 uncultured Ktedonobacteraceae bacterium
GAACAACACCCCAGAGAGCGGCAATGAGAGCACCAATAATCAACATGGGCCAAAAGAAGTAGGGCCAGACGGTAGGATTTACAAGTACGCCAAATATCTGGTTAAGTTGCTGTGAGCCAACAAGTCCCCATGTATAGGAGCCAATGGCAAAGAAGGCAACATAGCCAAGATCGAGCAAGCCAGCAAAGCCAACAACAATGTTGAGGCCGAGCGCGAGAATAATGTAGTAGCCTAAATCACCATAGCCTGATAGTCGTCCATCTGATCCAAATCCAAATAGTACAGGATCAATGGCGGGGTAGAACAGCACAAAGACAGAAAGAAGTACCAAGTAAAAACGCTGTGCGCCTTTACTGCGCAGAGGTAGGTCATTAGGAACGAGGTCTTTTGCTTCTTCGTTAGCGCGTACCGAGGAAAGCTGTGCTAACTGCCTTCTCCTGCTCACACGAGTGGCCGGGCCGGTTACGCCATTGCCTTCGACATCTGTAATGGTATTTGTTTTAGGTGTGATGGCGTTACGTAGCGCGAAACGTCCTCCTAGCTGACCGAGAAAGTATCCAGCAACAGGTAAGAGAAGAGTGCGGATTACAGCCCACACAAGCAAGATTGTGGGAAGCGTACCAACGGCAAAAAAAATGATGTCGGCGATTAGCCAAGCAACTGCTAATGAGGTTGCAAACCAAAAGCCACCAAGTCTTGCACGAGACAGTAGCAAAGATTGTTTTTCTGCGTCAAGCACACTTAAGTTTGCCAATGGTGCGGGAGGTACGTAGTTTCTTGCCCTACGTATACGTCCTCGTATAAAGAAGTAGAGAGGCCAGATAATTGCACAAGCGGCTAAGCCAATAATAAGATTGCCAATGACAATAAAGAGGAGGAGAGGAACCAAGGCAAAGACAAAGACATCGGTCCAAACCTCTAAGGCACCTCGATGTCCACTATCAGCGCAGACGAGATATCCAGCGAGTGCTATCATTGTCGCATAAAAGATGACGATAAAAATAGCGTTCTGAATTGTGGCGGCGATATTAAATATTGAGAGCGAAGGAGCAAAGATGCCGAGGAGTACGTTATTTGTAATCTCGGCACCACTCCACACGAACGTAAACACAGCAACAGGTACTAACAGCCCAACAACCCATTTTATGAGTAAATTGCGGGTATCACCTGTAGGCAGAAGTCGCCGAGAATTTATTGCTAGTGCCACTGTTTACTACCTCATTTCTGAAGGTGTTGTTTATTCGAGGACGTACGTTACACCTTTTCTGGCGTATGTTGACCAAACAAACCAGAGGGACGAAAGACAAGAATGAGAATGAGAATACCGAAGATAATTGCTCGCGCCCAAGCACTACCGCCATTAGGTAGGATAGTATCAGGAACAAGCGTTGTGTATGACTCAATGATGCCAAGCAGAACGCCTCCGACCATCGCGCCAACAATATTGCCGATGCCGCCCAGGACTGCTGCCGTGAACGCAAATAGGCCAAGGTTGAAGCCAATTGTGAAAACGGTACTTCCATATTGCAAGCCATAAATGAAACCTGCGGCACCTGCGAGCGCAGCGCCTACAAAAAACGTGAACGAAATAATGCGGTCAACGTTTACACCCATCAATGCTGCGGCTTCACGGTCCTGAGCTACAGCGCGCATGGCTCGGCCAATACGTGTGCGATTGATCAGAAACTGTAGAGCAAGCATCAAAAGTACAGCGACGACAAGCACAAATAAATCGATACTACGAATATTTACTGGTCCAACTTGAAGATATACAAGAGGGAAAATTTGAGGAAACGAAACATTGGTATTCCCCTTCCAGAGTTTTCCGACATCCTCCAAGATAAGCGAGACGCCAATAGCGGAGATTAAAGGAGCCAAGCGTGGAGCGTTACGTAGAGGACGATATGCAATACGTTCAATCACAACACCTAGTACAGCACAGAGCAGCATTGCGCCAACCACAGTAAGTAGAATAATACCTACCAGTGGAATGCCGGTGGGTCGTGTTGCAGCGTTAACGCCAAGAAAGCTCATGATGGTAATGGAAAAAAAAGTGCCAAGCATAAAAACATCGCCGTGTGCGAAATTAATTAGTTCGATAATGCCATACACCATCGTGTAGCCTAGAGCAATAAGCGAATAGATTGCTCCGGCAGCCAGACCAGCGACAAGAAGTTGTAAAATGAGTGGTATAGACATAGAGTGAATACCCACCTTCCAGAACAAAAATAGAGAGAACAACGTGATGAATAGAATACAGAGATAGTAGGTAGCAAGTCAGGGAGTAGCCTACAGCCGTTGTCTGTAGACCTCTCCCTGGCAGCTAAAAGATTGAAACAACTGAGAGACTAGCCCGATGAGGTAACATCATCAGAGTTAGCTTCCAACATTCAATTGCGTAAGGAACTTCCAGCCATCACCTTTATTCACGTCGTCTGCGATGGTGTAAATGGAGATAACACGGTTTGTGGTATCGCCATTCTTATCGAAGGTGTGATGACCAGTGACGCCCGTGTAATCGGTAGCTTGAATCGCGTCGATAACAGCCTGACGGAAAACCTTAGCCTGCGCAGCGTCATTCGAGTCTTTTGGCGTATTGACACCCTTACCGATGGCAGTTTTGACTGCATTCATGATAATCTTTGCGCAATCATATGCACCAGCACTATAGGAGGAAATGTTGTTCGCACCATACTTCGCGCTAAATGCGTTGATGAACGTTGTTGCAGCTCCACCAAGGGCAGCCGCATTGACAGCCGCAACAGAGGTGAAAACAGGGCCACCAGTGTTACCAATAGTTCTTGCGAAGGCACTGGTCTGAGTACCATCACCTGCAACCATTGGAGTATTCTTCAATGCCGCAACCTGCTGCATTTGCTGACGAATCAGTGTGCCACCAGTTGAGTCATTACCGCCGAAGAAGACCATGTCAGGGCTTGTCGAAGCAATCTGAGTGAGGATATTCACGTAAGAAGTGGTGGTTGGTGCCACACTCTTACGATCAATCACAGTACCACCAAGTTTTTTCCATTCATTGATGAATGAGGTTGCGATACCAACGCCATAGGTTTCGGTATCGTCAATGACGTATGCCTTTTTGTAGTTCTTTGTCTTAAAGGCATAGTCTGCAAGCGCAGCACCCTGGAACTTGTCGAGTGTTGCGATGCGGAAGTAGGTAACTTTGCCAGTAGGACGATAGGTAGCGAGTTTTCCGCTAGCGCCACACTCAGAAACTGGGTCGTTTTGCGTTAGACAATCGTTTGTGTTAGCAGGACTAATAATAGCAAAAGGAGCCTGATTTGCGACCGGAAGTTCTGATACAGCAACACTACTGTTGAGTGGTCCAACCATACCAGCAGTTAGAGCATCACCGATAAGGTCAGTTACATTTTTTTGACCGGTCGCGCCGTCATGTGATCCACTTGGGCCCACATCGTCTTTCGCTACAAACTCAAATTTATAACCGGGAAGAAAGTTTGTACTATTAGCTTCATCGACTGCAAGGTGTGCGCCATTTTCGGCAGGTTTACCAGCACTTTCGTCTTTACCGCTTGCTGGAAAGTCGGATGCAATCTTGATAGTCGTTGAGCCTTTGGCAGTGCCACTACCGTTACCGTTACCATTGCCGTTACCACTGTTACCAGTTGTGCCGGCACCACAGGCAGCAAGCATAGCTAGCAGCAAGGGAATGCCCAGTATCAGGGCGAAAATACGTGACAAACGTCTTTGCATGATGTAGTCAGTCCTCCTTAAGGATACCGAAATACAAATTCAGAACCTTTTTGAGAAGGATATACTCACAAGAAGACCTTGTGAAGAACTCTCCCTCTTATGGTGTTACTACGTCACATTGAAAATAAATCTCACCATTTTGTTGCTCAATTGCTCAGATAGTTTTTATCATACCATAACGTGCGTAGTTCAGGTAGTATCATACTGCTCTGTAGGACAGTTTCCGCTTACATAAAATGGATGGGCTGATTATACGTAATCAGGCGAGAACTGTCAATAGAGTCTTTATGGAATTTCGTCACAAGAGCGTAAGTAAAATGGGCTACAGTATTGTTATACAATCCATACTTGGTTATAATAAGCCTAAATTCTTATGTAAGATTACAGCAAGTCCGTAATAGAAGACACAGTGTATCTCTACTTCATACGTGTCTCCTTCAACGCAAAGAGCGGATGGACAGAACATGACGCAGAACAAAATCACGTACCGCCAACAATATACGCGATGTGGGAAGCAGCGTTGTCGTAAGTGCAGGGACGGAGAGGGACATGGACCATATTGGTATGCGTATTGGAGTGAAAAAGGGCGGACTCTGAGTAAATACATAGGCGTTACTCTTCCCGCAGAGGTTGTGGCAGCACGCGAAGCAGTCGGCGAGATGGCACAAGAGGTTGCGCAACCGGTGTCGGCTGTTGACTCAGGCCCCGTGCTTCGCGTCTATCTGCTCGGTCAGTTTCGTGTTGAGCGCAGAGTGAAAAGCGAGTGGCGGGCAGTAGATAGCAGTGTCTGGCAGCGACGACGTGCTCGTGCGTTGCTTGGTTGCCTTTTAAGTACGCCAACCCGTCGTCTGGGGCGTGAGCAGGCGATGGAACAATTGTGGCCTGATCTTGACATCACCGTTGCGTCTAATCGTTTAAATGGTGCCGTGCATGAACTACGTCAGATTTTAGAACCTGACCTCGCACGACCAGCCAATTCACGAATGCTACGCCTTGAACGCGACATACTTGAACTTGCCGATAACACGCTACTCTGGGTTGATGTCGAGACATTTGAAAATCTGCTCAAAGAAGCCGAAGCTCTTGACATACAAAGTACACCAGAACAGGTCGAGCGTATACTTGAGAAGGCGGAGGCACTCTATAGTGGAGGCTACTTGCTTGAAGAGTTGTACTCGGAATGGTCGGCCCATAGACGCGATGCACTACAACGTCGCTGGGTTGGCCTTTTGTTACAACTTGTTGAGTTGCGTACACAGCGGGGTGCCTTCGTGAGTGCCATTGAGACGCTGGATCGTTTACGGGTGGCTGATCCTACCAACGAAACTGCGTTACAGGGTCTGATGCGTCTACTCACACAACTGGATCGACGTGGTGAAGCACTCCATATGTACCGTCAACATGTTGCGATGATGCAACGGGAATATGAGAGCGAGCCACTACCGGAAACGCGCGAGTTGTACGAATTTCTGCGTAAAGGCAATGTTTCTGCCGCGCAGCACAGCAAACTTCAAACGAGACAGCAGCAAGAAGTCGCGCCCGCTCTCTCATTAAGTGTTTCTCATCTCCTTGAAGCCGGTCAAGACTTTACATTTACGCGTCCCGTATTTCAACCGGGTCGCCAGAATCCAAGTCCGCTTGTGGGAAGAAGCCGCGAGCGGCAGGCTATGTATCAACTCTTGTATGCGCTAGAAAGACGTTCATCTCCTCTATCTCAGAGTGCGGCAGAAAATCTATCTGAGTACACAGCTCTATCGTCTACAGTAAAAGTTGGGGGAAAGCAGCCGCATTTCTTATTGCTCATGGGCGATTCAGGTATTGGGAAAACACGACTTGCAGAGGAGTTGAGTCACGAGGCGTATACACATGGCTGGGCGGTTGCATGGAGTAGAGCGTATGAGCAAGAAAGTGTTATCGCTTATTCCTCGTGGCTAGAGATACTGCGTACACTTATTCAAAGTGTTACGCTGAAGAACGCAACGAAATCTGCAGAGACACTTTCAACAGTTACGCCACAAACAGGTACCTCTTCCATTCCGCTCTCTCTACAACTTGAACGCCTAAGCATGCTGCTTCCAGAAGTGTCTCTCTATGCACCATCAACATCTTCTCGACTCGCGCTCTTTCATGAACAAGAGCGCCTCTACCTCTGGGAAGCTATACTTGGGCTACTTACGACATTAAGCGCAAAGCATCCATTGCTCCTAGTCCTGGATGATGTACACTGGTCTGACGATAGTAGCATTGAACTGCTCACGTATCTTGCACATCATCTACAAGAAGAACGTGTTTTATTGGTTGGCACATGCCGCAATGGTGAGGGAATGCAGTCGCAGAAGCTTCGCGCACTTATTGATGATCTCCGGCGTGAGCAAGCCATTATGACGCTCTCAGTGCAACCGCTCACACAATCTCAGATTGGTGCTCTTGTATCCTATCTACCTAAAGAGGTCGTAGAGAATATTCAGGTGCAGGCTGATGGTAATCCCTTCTTTGCGGAAGAACTGGCACGTTATGTTGACACGCAAGCAGGGGCTGATCTGGCGCAAAAACACGTGTTACCAGATGCTGTGACAGCACTTTTGGAGCGACGGCTACACAGGCTCAGTCAAGATTGTCAGGTGTTATTGGGGAAAGCGGCAGTTCTCGGTGGATCATTTGAGCTACGACACCTTCTAGCAATGGCTTCTGAATATTCAGAAGATACGGTACTTAATTTACTGGATGAAGTGTTGCAAGAAGGCTTAGTGACGGAAGAGGGAACGGGTGCTCATATTCTCTATCATTTCTGGCACCCGCTCATCGTTCATCACCTGTACGAACGTCTCTCGGCTGCACGTAGAGCACAGCTTCATAAACGTGCAGCCGAGGCCATTAAAGCAACATCAACGATACAGGCAAGAGTTGCGGCTGCCATTTTTCATCATCTTCGCAAAGGTGGGAGTGATGTACAAGATATCGCCTATTACGCTGAGCTGGCGGGCAATCAGGCATATTTGCTTACAGCGTACTCGGAAGCACACTACTACTATATACAAGCGCTCTTTACTCTTATCGATGGCTCTCCTGTAGAGAATGTGTCAGTATCTGTTCTTATAGAACATGTTACAATCACTCTTGCGCTACGGCCTCCAGTAATTCCTCATGATTTGCATACGCTTTGTCGTTTGCTAGAATTGGCAGCCGAATGTAGTTTTATCCTAGGGAACTTTGAAGATACGCAAGCACTTTACGAAACCATTCTTGCGTTGCGAACAAGCTCAGTATTTCAAGAGCACCTTATTACATCAACAGATGATGTAGAGCTACGCACTAAGCAAGAGGCGCAAATACAAGCCTTGCTCTGGCGCGAAATCGTGTCCACCTGGAAAGCGACAGGAGCATATGCTAAGGCACATGAGGGATGTCACAAAGGGAAAGAAGTTTTGCGTCAAGCAGGCATCACTTCCTGCGCGGCGTGGGCATGCCTTCATCTTTCCATCAGCGAAATTTTCCGCTATGAAGGAAGCTATCAAGAGGCACGTCAATTTGCACACGAGGCCCTCAGCATGTTTGAACAATTTGTTCCTCCTCTTGCTATAGACTATCGTACTCCTCGCATCTTGATTTCTACAGAACAACAGGCGACCAAACAACGATACATGACGACGACACACATACAAACAAAGACAGAAAAAGCAGTAGGTGGAGATAGAACAGACCTCGCGAATGCATACGAGCAGCTAGGCGTTATTGAAGCGAGCGTAGGACATGCGAACGAGGCACAACGTTCTATGCTTCTTGCCCTAACGGAGTACGAACAACAAGAACGCATTTCGGAAGTTATTCGGGTATGTGGCAATCTTGGTGCCGTTTTCATAATGAAAAGTGAGAATAACGAAGCACGAATTTTCCTGAAGCGTGCTCTCAAGCTTGCGGAACGTTCTGGCGATCTGCCAAATATCGCGTTTGTCACCAGTAACTTCGGAGATCTCGCCTATTATTCAGGCGATTTACTCGAAGCTGAAGCGTGGTATAAGCGGAGCCTTGAGTTAGCAGAGCGTATTAATGATCGCGAGCATATTAGTTGGTGCTCCGTTCTTTTGGCGACTGTCCAGCAAGCACAGGGTTATCTGCATGACGCTGCGTTGAATTTGCGCAAGGCTATTCGCGTTGGGCGCGCCATCAAAAGTTCGCGATGCATTCGTTTTGCGCTTGTGGGGCTTGGTGATCTGCGTATTGTCGAGGCGATTATTGCTTGTAAGCTAGAACCAATGGCTTCTGACGTTCGCGACACCTCTTCTGCTGCCTGTCAGCGTCTGCTCCGGCGAGCTACATCCACGTTACAACATGCCATCTCTCAGGAAGGTGTAGAGATGGAAATCATCATCGAGTGTCAACTCTTGTTAGCGACCGCTCACCTGCTACGTGATGATTTAACCACAGCGCGACAGATAGTCTTGCAAACGCTGCAAAAAGCTCAGGCGCAAGAGACGATACGTGTCACGGGCCGTGCGCAACGCTTGCTTGGTCGCATTCTTTCTGAGCAGAAGGAGTACGACGAAGCCGAGAAGTATTTTGAACAAGCATGTGAGATATTTCGGAGGCAAGAACTGCGCCTGGATTATGCCAGGACACTGCATGGCTATGGTCTCTCACTTGTGCAACGAAGCGTTGAGAATAATGAGCATACCACTCATGAACGTGGGATGGCTTATTTACATGAAGCTCGTGCAATCTTCAACAGCACACACGCAACCATTGACTTCTCGTGGGTTGACCTTGTAATCTCGAAGTATACACCTAAGTTTAGAGAAAGCGTTGTATAGCATATGGCAATGGCGGATGTTGTCATTCTTGGCGACAACGCATCTTCTCTAAGCTTTCAATTTATCCCAACCAATCACCTGTGACGAACTAGCTCCTTGTGGCAAGGAAAAGGTTCGACTGCTTCCCGTGGTGAGATTATAGTACCAGAACTGTTCTTGCGACGTTTGAGCGGGGTTGCTGTACGCGGCCTTTGCTACAAGTGTCTGTCCATATGGAGCAACAGCAACATTCTCTTTTGAAATCGTTGTAGCCTGTGACGCAACATCTTGTACTAGCACAGTGTCCTGCTGCACGTTTACATCTTTACGCACAACTTGATATTTTCCGTTGAGATTTTCGAGCGTTAAGGGTGAACCATCCTCTGCATAACCGATAATAGCACCCGAATGTAAGCGGAACACACGAGAATTAGTACCATCACTGTTCACAGCATAGAGCGTGTCAGGGCTTGAAGTGGGACAGTTATAATATACTGTTGCGCCACTGGGACTGAGCCAGAAGTTGTTGCCGTGTACACATGGCGTGATTTGTTGGGAGCGTTCTTGAGTAGCATTGATCCGGTTAAATGTACCTTCTGTAGCATACGCCTGCGCTGTATTGCCTTTCACAAAATACACATAGCCGTTTTCGCGATAGTTCAGCAACGTTACGTTCGTGAGCGTTGGAAAAACTACTTTTGAGGCGAACGTCTGCACATCTACTGACAGAATACCATGTGCGGTACTAACGAAGAGAAAGCGATTATCAGCACTCCAGATAGCAGAGCGACTTCTATCGTATGTCGTAAATATGGCATTTTTTGTAGCTTGTGGATAAATATAATAGGATGTTTTGGAACCATCATAGACAGAATAGAGTATCTGATGTCCATCGTGCGACACACCATTCACAGTGGTGTCAACGTACGACGACGATATCAATGGCGTTGAGGTAGAGGCTATGGGATCATAATTCGCGATAAATGTCATACCATTCATTTGATATGCGATAACTACGGACGACCATGTGTTTGTGATAACAGGAGCAGGTGATGGATATTTTGTTATGGAGTACAAAGGGCTACTACCTGACGATGCTGCGTTGGATGATGTACTACCAGTGGTAGAAGATGATGCAGGATGACGCAGGATGAAGCCGCATAGACCAAAAGAAGCGACAAGGACGGCAGCGACTGCTGTAAAAGCCAAGGCATTATAGAGTGAGTTTCTCCGGCGTTTGGGCAGTGGCGTTTCAACCGATGAGAAAGTGGCAGGAACTGGTGTAGTCGACGAAGTTATGTCAACGATGCGTTTTTGAGCTTTTTGCTGCTCTTGTCGAAGAGACGCCATGATGTTTGCGGTTGTCGAGGGAACTTTTTGTTCACCTTCGTCAAGGATGGAACGCAGAGTCTGACGCAGAGGAAGACTCTCGTCTTTCTGTGAGTCCTGAACATCGTCCATTGTCATCTGCGTCCTTCCTGATTGAGTCCTGCATAGATACGTTGAAATGACTGACGGGCACGAGACAGCCTACTTCGTACAGCAGAGAGCGTATCGTGCATCGTTTCCGCAATCTCATTATACGAGAATCCTTCGGCATCGAGTAGAAGGCATAAGGCGGAGGTTGGTGGAAGTTGAGCGAGGACGCGCTGCACAAGGTCGCGTTCAACAACGCCTTCCTCAAACTGCACATCGCTTATCATGATATCTTGATTCACTTCATCAAATTCCTCGTCGTTTCCTCCTTGTGGCGTTGAGAAGGGAATTATCGTCACATGCTTACGCCTTCGCCACTCACTGCGGACCTGATTGAGCGCAATACGATAGAGCCAGGGAGCGAAATGCAAGGTATGCCCATCCATGCGGGGCAACGCCTTGTATGCCGCGAGAAATGTCTCCTGGCAAAGGTCCTGTGTGAGCTGTACGTCCTGTGTTAAGCCATAAAGCATACGTCTAATGCGTGGCTCATACAGCACTACTAGCTTCTCAAATGCCTCTATCGATCCCTGTGAGGCTTCAAGAGTCAATTGAGAGTCATCTTCCACTGCGTTCATGGAATCCCATCGTTATTCAGCTGCGAGCTGAATTAGGTCTCGTACTTGTAACAACGTTTCGAGAAGAGATTTTGTCTCGCTCAGGAAGGAGAGTATAAACAAAAACATTCCCTTCATAGGTAATTATGAAGAAAATTACGTAAAAATGCAGTGAAGTTGCTCACATTTTGCTAGACATTTTTTAGACTGGTTTGAAACGTGGCAAGGAGATGGTTTCAGTGACGGCATCGAAGGTCACTATAACTGGCATGTCGACGCGTACATCGTCTAGCCGTATATCAATGAGGTTGGAAAGCATACGTGGGCCTTCCGCGAGTTGTATGATTGCTACATTATTCGGAGGGAAACTACCTATCAATACAGAAGGACGAGATGATCTAAACGGTCTATCTGCATAGGCTAGCTCCTATGTGAAGCAGCGGAATGTACTGCATCATATGCCTTCTCTAGCAATTTAACTACATTTTTCCCTTCGGCTGTAAAGGGAGCGTCGCCCAATCTTTTCAGCAGAGCGTTATCAACGTCGGGTGATGTTGGATTGACGGCAAAGGTGTCCAGGGCTTCTCCTGCTTGCCAGAAGGTGTTGAGCATGTCTTCGAGGCGTACTGTTGGTTCCTCGTGTTGAGGCTCTCCGTGTTTTTTATTGTTCTCGACGCGAGATGTATCGTTTTTACTTTTGGTGTCAAGCGTTGAGACACGCTTTTCGCGCAGGGCGGCGATGATGGCGTCTTTGTCGCGTCCGCGCAGTTTGAAGAGCAGAAAGGGGTCTTCGTCGAAGCGTTCGGCGAGGATGTAGTAGACGGCGGCGATGTGTTTGCAGGGATTAGCCCAATCTGGACATGAGCAACTTGTTTGCAAGTCTTCTTCTAGCTCTGGAAAAAGCGAGAGGTTGACGCTATCGAAGGCTTCTTCGATGTTTTTGGGCATTTCGCCCGCAAGCAGTTTTGCGGCAAAAAGGGCTTGTGAGGCCATTGCCGTTATGACCTCTTGCCAGTCGCGTTTCGAGAGCGGATGCAGGCGTATCTTGATATCGTAGGGCTTTTGCATAGAACCCTGCACTTTGGCCTTGACCAGTCCTGGCTCGATCTCGATTGACAGGACTTGCCCTTTTCGAGCGTAGGAGCGTCCGCGTGTGAGACGTGTACCCATACCTAGCGATTCCAGGGCCTGTACCCAGCGCCTTGACCACCATGTTTCGCCAATTGCGCCACGCTCACTTTTCGCCTTGATGCCGCCCTCGGTCTTGCGTGGTCTATTCTCAGAATAATAATCCCATTCAAAATCGTCGTAGTTACCGCGCCATCGTCTATTCATACCGCTACTCTCCTACAGCCTCGCGACTTAACGCGAACAATTCTTTGAGTTGAGAGGTTGACATCTCGGTCAGCCAATTCTCGCCGCTACCGATGATATTCTCGGCAAGCTCTTTTTTCTGCTCAATCATGGCGTCGATCCGTTCTTCTAACGTGCCAACGCACACAAATTTATGCACCTGTACATTCTTTTTTTGCCCGATGCGAAATGCTCTATCGGTTGCTTGATTTTCTACGGCGGGATTCCACCAGCGATCAAAGTGAAAGACGTGATTTGCCGCCGTGAGATTCAGACCGACACCGCCAGCTTTGAGCGACAAAATGAACAATGGCGAACCGCGCCGCTCTTCCTGGAAACGCTGCACCAGCATGTCGCGATCCTTCTTTTGTGTTCCACCGTGCAGGAACAGGACCTCGCGTCCCAAACGCTCTTGTAATTCTGTCCGTAACATACCACCCATCTCGGCAAATTGTGTGAATATCAGAGCTTTATCGCCAGCCGCCAGAACCTCTTCCAGCATCTCCTCCAAGCGATTCAGTTTGCCGGAACGATGATCGAGACGACTGCCATCGCTCATAAAGTGCGCGGGATGGTTGCATACTTGCTTCAGTTTTGTCAAGGTGGCTAGTATCAGTCCTCTGCGCTCGATACCGTCGGCTGCTTCAATACGCTCGATCATCTCTTTGACCACAGCCTCATATAAGGATGCCTGTTCTTGTGTCAGGTTACAAAAAACCTTCATCTCCATTTTATCAGGCAGGTCTTGAATAATCTCTTTATCCGTCTTCACGCGACGCAGAATAAAGGGTTGTGTCAGGCGTTTCAGAGCGTCCGCACGTTCGGCATTGTGATAGCGTTCGATGGGCAGGGCAAAGTTCTTATGAAATTCTGTACCAGAGCCGAGGTAGCCGGGATTGAGAAATTCCATAATGGACCAGAGTTCGGATAAGCGGTTCTCGACAGGCGTTCCAGTCAAGGCGATCTTATAGTTTGCATCCAGCTTTTTGATTGCCTGTGTCTGCTTCGCCGACTCATTTTTGATATTCTGTGCCTCGTCGATCACCACCTGCTCCCACGCAATAGAGGAGAGATGCTCTTTGTCACGCAAAGCCAGCGCATAGGTCGTAATCACGATATCATGCTTCGCGACCTCATCGGCAAAGGCTTGGCCCGCCAGTCGCTCATTGCCATGATGCACCATGACTCTGAGCGAGGGCGCGAACTTCTGTAGTTCACGCTGCCAGTTGCCGACAATGGACATAGGACATATGAGTAGTGTCGGTAGTACTGATTTTTGTTGAGACTCACGATCATGCAATAGAAGGGTGATGAGTTGTATGGTCTTACCCATGCCCATATCGTCCGCTAAACACGCCCCCAAGCCAAACTGTTTGAGAAATGCTAGCCAGGAGACGCCTTTTATTTGATAAGGACGAAGGGTTCCTTGTAGGGTTACTGGCACTTCGATAGGGTCAAGTGTGACGTTTTGTTTTAAGCCTGCTAGCAGGTCGTTGACCCAGCCTTCGCCTTCGACTTCCGCGACCTGTAGTCCAGTTTCGGACATGCCTTGACCGAGGCCGAGACTGAGAGCTTCGCCCAGTTTCATTTCGCCGCGTTTGCGTTTCTTCTGGAAGAAGTTTATGGCGGCTTCGATCTCCTCTGGACGTAGTTCGACCCATTGCCCACGGACCTGTACAAGCGGCGTCTTCAAGTTGACGAGACGCTCGAATTCTTGCTCAGACAGTTCCGATTCACCAACGGCAGCATTCCAATCGTAGGCAACAATACTATCAAGCCCGACAAGCCCCTGCGATACGGCGGCAATCTTGGGTTTGAGTTTCAATTTGACTTTTAAGCGCGTTGAGCTTTTTGACCACCACGGCGGCACGAGGACGCCGAAACCGCTTTGCTCAAGTAATGGTGCGGATTGGCGCAAGAACGTATAGGCTTCTTCCGTATTCAGGGCTAATTCGCGTGGATGAGCGAATTTCAGGCTCTCTTCCAATAAAGGGAACAGGCGTGAGGCTCTGCCAAGATCGGTTAATAAGCGTTCTTGTGGATTCTCGAACTTGTGATGAAGGAAGGTAAGTGTGTCAGAGCGCTCCTGCCATACGTCTTCTGCCGGAACCAGCAAGCTGCGATCATCGTTCGCCTGTAGATGAAAGCTGATCTGCCATGCCTGTTCGTCGCTTTCGGGCGTATCGAGGCGGAAACAGGTACGAAATGGCGCAGTGTCGATGACGGGATGCAGTGTTTCAAGCCAATTTGCAAGGGATTTAGCAAACTGCTGAAGTTCTTCTGGTGGACCTGTGAGCGTAGTATTGTTCTCATTAGAGGAGAGAGCACGTAGCCATTGTTCTGGTAACGATATAGATTTTCGACTTGTGCGGCTTGAAACAAGTACGTTCGTGGGTATGCTGTTGCGTACAAAAGCATCAATGCTTGCATTAAGAAACGCCTGTACAATATTTTGCAATAAGGATACTTGCTTTTCGCCAGGAGGCATGAAAGACCAGCAAAGCGGCGGCATTGCCTGTACTAGCACAGAGAATCGCTCGGTATCTTCTTGAGAGAGGAACGCTTTCCAACGAGATTGATAGAGTGTTATGCGGCCCTGTCTTGTTTCTTGTAGCGTGGGGATGTAGGCTTGCTTTGTGATTAGCTCGTAGGCAAAGGATGCAACGGTCATCCAAAACCGTAACGAACTTCCATATACTACGCCATATGGGAGATTTTCGGGAAGCGCGAGTAGCATATCGAGGGAGAGGCTCGACGGAAAGGCAAGCGTCTCGATATTCCACCATTTCAAGCTTAGCGCGCCTTCTAATGGTTCATCAACAAGTAATTCAGGCGAATGCACAGGGAATTTCGATGTAGAGGGCAAACGGAGCGCTATCGAGCTGATTTCACTTCGTTTTAGAAGCGGAGAACCGATAACTTCTCCTAGCATTTCTTGTAAGACAGCATGTTCTGGCGCAAACGGGTGATTTTGTGTACTTGCTTTCTCAGTTTGCTTGGTGCTCTTTTCAGAGGACGACGTATTGGTTCTATCGGATGTCTCAGCCCAGATGTGCAGACTATGAGACACAAGGCTATCGCAAATGGCGTGTAATACTATCACAGTACTTTTTTACCTGTAAAAAATGTTTATTGCTTAGAGTGAATAGCTTGTACGGTGACAAGGACGGGATACATGGGTCTCAACCATCCGTTGTTGTTTATTTTAAAATTTATTGTTGTGGTAATTCCGCAATAGAGGACTTCACCTCGATATAGCGAGCGAGAATAAAGATGAGATCAGAGAGGCGATTCAGGTAACGCACAACTTCGACGTTTGTGATAATACCATCATGCAACAATTTTGCTGCCATGCGCTCTGCTCTACGGATGATTGTACGCGCAAGGTCAAGCGCGGCACCATCAAGTGTATCGCCGGGGATGATAAATTTGTTTGGGATGTCCACTTCTTGTTTGAGTTGCTCTTCTATCTGCTCAAGGTGCTGCACATGCTCAATTGTCATGCGCAAACCCATCTTTTCGTAATTTTCGGGTGTTGTTGCCAGCTCGCCCATCAACAAATAGAGTTCTTGTTGTACGCGATAAATGATGTCTTTGACTCTTTTATCTTGCGCCATTGCGCGGGCAAGTCCCAGTGCTGATGTTGCCTCATCAACCGTTCCAAATGTGTCGGGCCGTGGATCGTATTTAGCGACTCGCTCGTCTCCTAATAAACCGGTATAGCCTGTATCACCTGTACCCGTTGTCACTTTTGCCATTGTATTCTTCCTCAACCTAAATATCTATAGGCTCGGCTTACGCGTCGCCAATCCATTTCGCGCCCTCGTACGGGACGCTCTTCATCTATCAATTGCAGTGTATTCGTTGCCAGAAAACGTCGCCGTAGATTTGAAAGATCAATTGGCTCGTCAGGCGGGAAAAAAGCACGATAGAGTAATGCGGCCTCAGCCAATGTTAGTGTACCATCTCCAGTCACGCGTTCTTTAGATTTCCTCTGGAGAACGTCTTTCACCTGGCGGTCATCCATCGCATCATTCTCTATTGAAGGCATAGTGTGCATATCAGCAAGGAAGCGTAACACAATCTCCGGGTTGCGCTGTACCTGCGAACGTAGCGTGTGTAATGCGGTCTGCACACCTGGAAAAGCGTCGGGATCAATTAATCTTCGCCCTATCTCGACCTCCGCAACAGGTACCCACTCAACATGTAAGCTAGGTATTGCTTGCTGGTGTAGATGTGGACGGAGTTCGTCATAATTCGCACGTAAGAGTACACTGTGTATAAGTGAGATTGCTGCTCCCTGCTCTGCGCTTCCCCACACCAAAACCTGTTGCTCCTGCCATCCTGCTTTCATTTGAACAAGGGATGCATGGGCTGGACAGAGTAGTAGTGCATCGAGTACACGTTCTACAGCATCCATCACTGACTCACTGCCGAGTACCAGTCGCATTGGTGGTCCCCACGGCCCTTTCCGTAGCAACATCCAGAGTGACCAATCGCGAATAGCGAAAGTGGTAACATTTGCGGTAACGATCAAGCGTTTAGGAGGTGTACTACCGTGAGCAGACTCAGTTGAAGTTGAGTTAGAAAAAGGTGTACTCACGGTTTGCACTCCTCCGTTAACGTGGGTAGATGGTCACAATACTATTCATTGTACTCATTATTTTGGTGGAGTGCAAGTAGATATGACTAGACAACATTGGTCCAAAAGCACAAACAGACACCTGATAAAAGGTGCCTGTTATTTATATATATGAATACTCTGGAGATGCTCTAGTGCCCGAACACGAGATGGAGACCGAGAGCGAAACCAGCAGAGAGAAGTGCAGCGACAATTTGAAGAACGCGATATCGTGCTACAGT
>CAXTUE010000004.1:0-13626 GCA_964247355.1 uncultured Ktedonobacteraceae bacterium
TAGGTACTGTCTTATCCTGTACAACAGATGTTGCAGTCTGCTGAGCAGTGTTATCGCCGAGACCGAGGGAATGAAGAAAGCCGAGTTGACCAGCGAGAAAGATACTGAAGCCGAGCAGTAGTATTGTCGCGAGCAGAATGAGTACGGTAACGATGGTGGCAAAGCGCGATTCTTTCTGGTCTTGTTGCACTACACCGGGACTGGGCATGGTGCCGCGTTGAAATGGGCGAGTTGTGCCTGCGTCAGGCGGTGGATAATATGGTGCTTGCTGATTGTAGTCCTGCGGCATCGGTGTACCTGGGCCCGGACCAAAGCCGGGGTGAGAGTTGCCATGTCCATTATTGACGAGATATGTTTGTTGATCGGAAATTGGGAGTGGACTTGCGAAGCCATTGAGATTAGTAGGACTATCAGCGATTGTTGCGCTATTGATAATCTCTTCTTTGACAGCACCTTTTGAGCATTTTGCGCGAGCGGTGCCATGATGTTATCTGGTGAAGATACGCCCTTGAGTGCGATAGGTTGTGGCTCATTACTGAATCGCGCGCCACTATTAGCGGGACGCTGTGGCACAGTATTAAACGCGGAGGCACTTGCGGCGGTTTTGAGACCTCCTGAATTGAGTTTCGAGGGCAGTTGTTCGCCCATCTCTTCCTCGCCCAGCACCTCAAGGGCGCGGGCTAAGGCACTGCCATCGCGATAGCGCATCTCCGGTACTTTTTCGAGGCAACGCAGAATGATGTCTTCGAGCACTTGGGGAATGTTCGGGTTATACTGTGTCGGTGCGATTGGAGTATCCTGAATATGCTGCATGGCAACGGCGACGGGTGTATCACCATCGAATGGTGTGCGGCCTGTCAGCATTTCGTACATCACGATACCAAGCGCGTATACGTCTGCGGCGGGACTCACGATCTCGCCTTGCGCTTGCTCCGGGGCGTAGTATTGGACGGTGCCGAGCGTCATGCCGGTAGTGGTGAGGCGTTCCGCGTTGATATCCTTGTAGACGCTAGCAATGCCGAAGTCGGTGAGTTTGATCGAGCCATCGCGTCCAACCAGCACGTTTTGTGGCTTTACATCGCGATGTACAATGTTGCGGCGGTGCGCCGCGCCTAATCCAAGCGCGACATCGTGGGCAATAATGATGGCGCGATCTATGGCAAGGACGCCTCGTGAACGCAAATAGCGTCGCAGGTCCGCGCCCTCGATCAGTTCCATGACAATAAAATAGCTGCCATTACTCTGACCATAGTCGTACACCTGGACAATGTTGGGATGTTGCAACGCTGATGCGGCTTTTGCCTCGCGCTGGAAACGTGTTACAAACTTCGGGTCGGTACTGTAGACCTCGCGCAACACCTTTACAGCAACCGTCCGCTCCATGCGCATATCGCGTCCACGATAAATCGTTGCCATACCCCCACGCCCAATGGGGTCTTGTAATTGATATCGCTCACCCAAAACTTCGTTTTGCATAGCTCTCCGCACTGTACCAATGCCTATAACCTCAGCAGCATTGTGAGTTACAGGTCATTCTGCTACGAACATAAGGCGTAGGTCGATGGCATGCTGTCGTCGCTTACGTCCTTCCCAACAAGGAAACCCTGGATACATAGTGTTATTCTCTTTTGCGTTCCTATTTTACTCTATCTTGCATCATAATGGAACACCTTCACCCAAATTGGTAAGATTTTATATTGCATATAGTATTAGGACGCAGGAAAGGGCGTTGTACCCAACGTGCGTACATCGCCTGTCCGTCGTGTGATATGTAAAGCGTCCATATGCTCCAGGAGCGGCAAGATATACTTGCGGCTTGCTCCCAGTATATCGCGCGCCTCCGCCACGGTCATAGTAGGGTGTACGCGTAGATACTCTACTAACAATGTTAACGCCTGTGTGTATGTTTCTTGGAGGAAAAGTATCTCATTCCCCAATTTTACGAGCCGACCTTGCTCTATAAGTGCATTTATAATCTCACCGCTTGCCAACGCATCTGCCTCACCGCGTACTGGTGGTGTGTATGGATGTTCAGCAAACACGCGTAAAACCTGTTCAACCTGCTGTTGCTGCGATGGTGTAAAGCGCGGTGTAAAGTCAGGAAGACGTATCAAGCCACTACTTCCACGCCCTGCATCTGTGACAACCTCCAGGACCTGGTCATTCTCAAGTTGTGCGAATACTTCGTTTGCCAACTTGGGTGAAAGGTTTAAGCGAGAGCGCCATTCTTCCTTTGAGAGGCCACTTCGTAGTGGGTAGTGCTGGTGGTGCTCCTGTACCAACCGGACCGCCTCTTCTACCAGTAGCTCCCAGACATGTTGAGCAAACCAGAGCGTACCAATCTGTTTCACTCTTCTCTCAGATAACAACGTCTCTAGTATCTGTAACGTCACATGTACTGCTAAGTTGCTCTGCTTTGCGATATCAGTCAGTTCATACCCTGTGAGTCCTTGTTTTGCCCCCCCTGACTTTGTAGGCACTTTTGCAGGGGTAGGGGCCGCATTCATCACGCCCGTCACGCGGGAAGTGCGCCGATCAAGCGCGGCCAGCACAAGTTCCTCCGGCGTCCCCTGTGCTAAACGTGTCAATGCGTTTACGACCTGCTCTTGAAAGCGTTTATGGTAGCGAGGTGCGACATCCACCACTTCTCCTCCTCCAATAGTCGTGCTGGGCGAGGGGATACGCAGAATGAAGCGGTCGCGGCGCGCCAGGATAGCAGGCGAGTCTAAGCGCAGTTGCACCCATGCGCTTTTTCCTGGTTGAAGTTCTTCGACATCAAGTAAACGAACACGTGCGGGTATCTCCTGCGATTCTATGTAGAGATCAACATGCGCGTTATGGAGAAGTGGTCGCGGCGCGTTGGCGAGCAGATCGATACGGGCGTCGAATAAGAGCGTTGTATGCAACTGTCCAGGAAGGATGACGACGTTACCGCGCGTCAGGTCGGAGCGCGGGACATTAGCAAGGTTCATGGCAACACGGCTTCCGGGCTGGGCCTGCTCGACCTGACGTTTATGCGTTTGTAGAGTACGAACGCGCGTACGTAGTCCCTGTGGCAGTATCTCAACCTCCTGCCCCAGTTTGAAGTTGCCATCGAGCAATGTGCCGGTAACAACGGTACCAAATCCCGTCATACTAAATACGCGATCAATGGGTAAGCGAGGACGTGCGATATTCTGCCGCTCCTCCGATACGTCCAGTACGCGGTCAAGTTCCGCCAACAGTGCAGGTATGCCTTGCTTCGTATATGCCGATACGGGCAGAATGGCGGCACCGGCAAGCGTAGTAGGTTTGAGGTGTTCTATGATCTCGTCGCGCACGAGCGCAAGCCATTCCTCATCCACCAGATCGGCTTTAGTAAGCGCGACAACGCCACGCTGTACATGCAATAAATTCAGAATGGCGAGATGCTCACGTGTCTGAGGCATTACGCCCTCATCGGCGGCAACGACGAGCAGGGCGGCATCAATGCCTCCGACGCCCGCCAGCATATTCTTAATAAAGCTTTCATGTCCCGGCACATCGACAATGCTTACCTCGCGTCCACTTGGCAGCGTTAGCCAGGCGAAGCCGAGGTCGATTGTCATGCCTCGCTCTTTTTCCTCCGCCAAACGGTCTGGGTCAATGCCTGTCAATACCTGTACCAGCGTCGATTTACCGTGATCGACGTGTCCCGCCGTGCCAATACAACTCATGATATATCCTGTTTGTAGGGGTCTAATTCATTACACCCTGTCGGCAATGAACCATGTTGGAAGACGTATTGAAACGTTTCATCAATCCTGTAAAGATTGTGAAATGCCAACAGGGTGTAATGAATTAGACCCCTACAGCATGTTATGTCTGTACTTTCTTTATAGTATATCATGCTCAAATGTGTAGAACGATATATCAATGGGTCTCGATTTAGGTACTTTGTATACTACAAGTGAATGGGGAAGCAGGAGATGACAAATCCATATATTTCTTATATGACTCTGTACCCATCGACAAGTAGAGCACTGCTACAAAAAAAGAAACAATCAACAAATAAGGAGTACTTCTTCATGGGCCAAATTCACGTAAATACAGACCTTATGCGCAACCTCGGCAACATCTTTATCAGCCTCAACGAGCAGATCAATAATCAGCTTGAGCCACAAATTGCTCATGCAGCCGCGCAACTTGAGAGTGACTGGGTTGGTGTTAGCTACCAGCATTTCAATCAAGTGCTGATTCAGTGGCGTGCCACTATCGCCCAACTCACAACGCACGGCGAGGAACTGGGTCAGCATTTGCAGCATACGGCTCAGTTGTTTGAGCAAGCAGATAGCAGTTTGTAAGATTGCTACTATAAGCAAAGGAACTCAATGCGCGTATACAGGTGCATTGAGTTCCTTTGCTTATGGTAACAAATTGAGGCTAAGTCTCAAGGCAAGATCGACTTTTGTAAGTTCTTCGGATGTGATGGCCCCGCGCCGTCGAAGAAGGCGTGTTTTTTCAATGGTCATGACCTGCTCACACTTTACATCGGTGAAGTTGGTGAGGCCATTTTCCTCGCTGGGAGCGATACGAACATGGAGTGGGAGTTCGCGTTCGGTACGGCTCATGGAGGCAACAATCGTCAAGGGATATGCGGAGGAGGCGTTCCCCCGGTCGTTTTGAATGATTAATGCTGGTCGCGTCCCTTGCTGCTCAGCACCACGGCCTGGGGACCAGTTCACGTCCCAAATCTCGCCGCGACGTGGGCTAGGAGGACCGTCATGTTGTTTATGGCTGGGCTGGGTTTCCCTGGCCTCACTACTCATGCGCTATGCAACCATACCTTCAGCGCAAGCATGAAAAAAGAATTGGGCTTCTTCAAGAGTATCTGGAATGGTGCCGAGGTAGGTATAGGCTTCGTCAAGAGTTGAGTTCAAGGTGGAGAGTGCTTGTTCACGCTTCTGAACAATCGCTGATTTGAGTTGCTGGTAGTTATCTTGTCGCATGAGTTCCATAATTGTTTCCACGACATCTCCTAACGATGATTCTAGTTCAACGGCCAGAGCTTTGAGTTCTTTATGTTGCGTCGAGGGGATTTGGATCGATTTTCGGACGAGGTTCTCATGACGATAAAAATCAGTTTGGACGACTGCCATGAAGATGCCTCCTATTTACAAGACGACGTTTATCTCTTCTCAATTCATTGTACTTGCCTTCTGGCCAATTGTCAATAATTTAGAGAGAATATGTAAAAAGAGAGTCAAGCCTGTGGTAGGGCGAGCAGGAATGTTGCTCCCTCGCCAGCGACACCGGTGCTTTCGGCCCAGATTTGCCCACCCATTGCTTCGGCGAGTTGTCGACAGAGATAGAGACCAAGACCGGCGCCACGCTGGTTACTGTTCATAGCACTATCCAGGCGGACGAACTTCGTGAAGAGCCGCTCGATATCCTCTTGCTGAATTCCAACTCCCCAATCGCGGACCGTGATCTCGACGAAATCCGGTACCTCTGCTAATAACGAAGGGAGTTGGGCACATGCTAGACGCTGTTCCAGCGTTGCGCGCTCTACAAGAGTAGCGGTGATGGCAATGTTTGAGGACGACGCATATTTGAGCGCGTTGCCGACAAGATTGAGTAGAATTTGCCGTAGTCGCAGATCGTCCGCTTGCACATATAAGCTCTCGTCTATCTCGACGAGTAGAGCGCGATTTTCTAGCGTAAACGTTGGCTCAAGAATCTCTGTGATGCGTCGCACCGTTTGCACGACATGTACCGCTTCTGTACGCAGTGTGACGCGGTCCTGATCGACGCGGCTGGTATCCATAACGTTGCCCAGCAACAAAATGAGTTCTTCACAGGCAAGGCTAGCCAGTCCTATAAAGCGTTTGCGCATTTCATCAGTCAGCCGCGCCTCATACAACGTAAGCAATTCAAGATAGCCCTGAATAGAGGTAAGTGGTGTACGTAGCTCATGTGATGCAGTCATGAGAAAGTGATTGGTGAGTTGCTCGGACTTTTGCGCCTCCTTCAGTGCCTGTCGCAGCCGCTCATACAGGACCGCATTGTTGAGCGCAATGCCAGCATGTATACCGATCTCTTCCAACAGGGCGAGGTGGCGCGCGGTATATGCATGGCGTTGATAGCTTTGTGCCGACATAATACCAATAAGTTCGTCGCCATAAAAGATAGGAACAAAGAGCAACGATTGCGAAGGACGCTCATTGCCGAAGAGGTCGCCGTCCTCCTGCACATACACATGGGGATGGTTTGCATTGGCGAAGGCATAATACTCTTCAGCCGTGTCGAACACATACGCCTGAATCTCTCTGGCTATAAGTTTTTCGATCCAGAGCGGAATGGCCTCGTATGGTATGGGTGGATACACAATGCCTTCGTCGATGAGATACTCCATTACTATCGTACCCTCTTGTTGGTTATAGCGCGAGATGAGCAATGCATCGACAGGCATAATTGTGCGAGTCTGCTCATAAATGGTGTAGTATACATCGTTTACATCGCGTAGCGCGCTTGGCGCGAAGATGGCTCGCCCGATCTCCACCAGTGCCATGCGCTCCTCATTGCTCTGTTGCGCCTCTTTATACAATCGCTCCTCTTCAATCACCATCGCGGCCTGTTCCGCGAAAACATTGAGAAACATTAATGCTTCATCGGTCAGGCTGCGCTCTGCGTACGAGTGTCCAAGCACTAGAAGGCCAACGAACATGTGTTGTTCACTTTTGAGAGGAACGAGCAGAATGTCTCTGACCTCCTCTGTGAGTAGAACGCATTGCGAGGCTGATGGAGTCTGCCAGAGGGCTGATGTGTGAGGAATGCTATAGACATCATTGATGTGTTCCGCGACGTTCATCAAGAGCGTTACCTCCTCCATACGCAGGGGCTGTTGCCGGAGATACTCTTCCTGGGCTTCTGTGAGGCCCGCAATTGTACGGACACAAAACTCTGTCTCGTTCTCATGCATATACAGGGCGCATTGCTGGAAACGCAGGGAGGTACATAGCGCAACGACAACCTTTTTTAACCGTCGATCAAACTCTTGTTGTGTTGTCTGTGCATGCATATGCTCTTGCCTTTCTTTTATACTTTTCCCTTTCTCTATCGAAGTATAACATTCAAAGGCAAGAAGAAGGCAACTTGGACATAAGAAACGAAGACAGTACTACTGCCTTTGTTTCTTATGTCCAAATTATTTAGAAGCAGAGCCACCAGTGAAAAAAATCGCATGATGCGGTTGACGTACTGGTCGGGGTTGGAATATCAGTCGACGTTGGCATAGTTGTTGGGCTAGCAGGAATGTCTGTTGCGGTGATGGATGTAGTTGCTGTCGCTGTCACGGTAGTCGTTGTAGTGGCGGTGGTAGTAAGAGTTGATGTTGGTGTGCCGCTCGTTCCTCCGCTTGCGAGCCATTCTGTGCCATTGGGATACAGAATGTTGTTCTGCGCACCTGAGTCTCCCCAACCATTGTAACAAGTTTTGCTACCTTCACAGGTTCCATCGTCAATAGCAGAACTATCTCCTGTAGCAATCACACGACCAGAGCCGTAGGTGCTACGGGCGATGAAGACGCCAGTAGTACCGGTATTGGAAGAGGCGGTAGTGTAGATAACGCCGACAACACTGGCATTGTCTGTCGGAGAAATGGTCTCGGTTGTGCCCTGATCGATCAAACTCGTGGTGCCGATTCCAAATGGTCCCTGTAGAATCGGGTCTGGATTTGGAGTATCGACGCCAGGATGGTCATGCGCGATTTGCGCAACATCGAAGGTAATGCCAAAGGGATCGTTGCCGACGCCACTATTGCTCATCAAGTCATTGAAGATATGCAGCGAGTCGTAGCCATCGTTATTGCGATCACTGCCTTTATGGTCAGCGATCATAAAGAGGCCACCGCCATTGTGGACAAAGGTGAGAATAGCAGTTTTCTCACTCGCGGTGAAGAGCGAGTTGGGTTCGGGCAGTACGAGTGTGTTGAAGTTACTGAGGTCAAGCGAGTTACTACTGTCACCATAGGTGATGGCACTGGTATTGGTCATCAGGCTATAGCGACCAGTTTTTTGCAGAGTGACGCCCCATGAACTGATGCCGCCGGTCCAGTCGGTCTCGACCTGAGGATTAGGGTTTTCCTTAAGAGGGTCGGGACGACTAGAACTGATCACCCAATCGGCATTCCCTGCTGTCTCGGCATGTGCATCGTCGAACAGGACTTTGTAGGGTGTTGATGCAGCTCCATGCGTATAGGAGGCATGTACCTTGTGCAAAGGTTGCTGCATGAGCGCAAAGAGACCGCCAACAAGCAGGATAACAAGAGCGACGAGGGCGCAATGTTTCCATTGGATGTTACGGGGAAGAACTGTCATGAAAAAAAATATCTCCTTTAGAAAATTCGAGTCTCTTTGCAAATGAACGTAGGCGCAAGGAGGTTTGTTGGTGAGGAAGCTATACACTTCCCCTGTTATAGCTTCCTCACCAACATATTCGCCTAGTGTGTTAGCTCTTGCCCCTCCATCCACCTTAAATTGGGTTTCCTCGCGGCCAACGCCTGATCGAGTCTTCCTATGACTGTCGTATGAGGTGCGGTTCGCACAATCTCAGGGTGTGTGCGTGTCTCCCCCGCGATCTGGTGCATGACGCTGACGAAGCTATCGAGCGTTTCGCGTGTCTCGGTCTCCGTTGGCTCGATCATCAGAGCCTCATGTACAATCAGGGGAAAGTACACGGTCGGGGCATACATGCCGAAGTCGAGCAGGCGTTTGGCGATGTCCAGCGCGGTCACGTTATGCTCGTCCTTCTGGCGTTGCGCCGTTAACACAAACTCGTGCTGGCAAATCTGTGGATAGGCAACGTCATAGTCGTCGGCTAACTCGTGTTTGAGGTAGTTCGCGTTCAGGATGGCGCTCTCCGACACATGACGTAGACCATCGGGTCCATTGCTACGGATGTAGGCATAGGCGCGCACAAGCACACCGAAGTTACCGAGATTGGCGCGTACTTTCCCAATTGACTGCGGTCCTGTGTCTTGCCAGGAATACGTGCCATCGTCGTTTTTTGCTGGCATTGGACCCGGTAGGAATGGTACGAGATGCTCTTTAACGCCGATAGGACCCGCGCCAGGACCGCCGCCGCCATGAGGAGTACTACACGTTTTGTGCAGGTTGAAGTGTACAACATCAAAACCCATATCGCCGGGACGCGTGATGCCGAGTACCGCGTTGGCATTGGCGCCATCATAGTAGAGCTGGCCACCGACCTCATGCACCTGTTTCGCGATCTCGGCGATATTGGCATCGAAGAGGCCGAGTGTGTTTGGATTGGTCATCATAATCGCGGCAACATGAGCACCGTTTGCATCCAGCAGTGTCTTCAAATGCTCCATGTCGATGCCGCCCGTTGTTGCATCGCTCTTGACCTCAACCGCCTTATAATCGGCGAGGGTCGCGCTCGCTGGATTGGTGCCGTGCGCATTATCGGGAATGAGCACGAGGTTACGATGCCCCTCGCCTCGACTTTGATGATGCGCTTTGATGAGCATCAGGCCCGTTAATTCGCCATGTGCGCCCGCAGAAGGTTGTAGCGTGACGCGTGTCATACCAGATATCTCCGCGAGATACTGTTCAAGCTCGTAGACCAACTGAATAGCACCCTGTACCGTGCTGTCGGGTTGTAGTGGATGAATGCGTGCGAAACCAGGAAGGACAGCCATGTCCTCGTTGAACTTCGGATTGTATTTCATGGTGCAGGAACCAAGCGGATAGAAACCGGCATCAACACTGAAATTGCGCTGTGACAGGTGCGTATAGTGGCGTACGACCTCGATCTCGCTCACCTCCGGCAACGGAGCGGGTGTTTGACGCAACAAGTTGGTGGGTAGCAAGTCCTCTAGCGACTCTGTGGGAACATCCATTGCTGGAAGTGTGGCAGCCCGGCGGCCCGTTGCGCCCTTTTCAAAAATCAAGCTCTCAACGCTCATGCCGTCACCTCCTGGACTTCCTTCGTTGTCGCTACCGGAACCTTCTTGAGGACCTCGACCAGCGTATCAATATCTTCTTTTGTGCGTGTCTCTGTGACGCAGAAGAGCATGTGATTGTCCATACCTGCATAGCTCTCGCCCAACGGATAGCCACCGATGATGCCCGCTTGCGCGAAATGCTGTTGCAGTTCCTTGCTAGAAACGGGTGTCTTAATCACAAACTCGTCATAAAAAGGACCGTTAAAGGCCGCTTCAAAGCCCGGCAACGCTGTAATCTGGCGAAATGCATAGTGTGCCTTTTGCAGACACAATTCGCCCAGTTCGCGAAAGCCCTGCTTGCCCAGTGCCGCGAGATAGATTGTCGCGCCGACCGCTAGTAGCGATTGATTGGTACAGATATTGGAGGTGGCACGTTCGCGCCGGATATGCTGCTCACGCGTCTGTAGGGTTAGTACATAGCCTGTCTGTTTTTTCCCGCCCTCTTCAATCGTCTGACCCACGAGACGCCCCGGCAGCAGGCGCATAAACTTTTGCTTCGCCGCCATAAAGCCGAGCGCGGGTGCGCCATAGCTCATAGTATTCCCAAAGCTCATTAGCTCACCAACGGCGATATCGGCATTATATTCACCTGGAGCCGCCAGGACAGCTAGCGAGGCGGGTTCGGTAATCGTTGTAACGAATAGTGCTTTCCCTTTGTGTGCCACGCGTTCAATCGCGCGTACATCCTCGACACAACCAAAGAAGTTTGGTTGCTGAACAATCACAGCCGCCGTTGTGGGTGTGATTGCGGCATCGAGAGCCTCGACTGGTGTGATGCCGTTGGTGGTTGGCACCTCTTTGATCGAGAAGCCGCGAGCGAAGGCGTAGGTATGTAACACGCGTCGGTATTGCGGGTCGACGCCCTCTGAGATAACCACCTCGCCACGTCCGCCGGGGCCAAGTGCCATCAGAACCGCCTCGACCAGGGCAGTCGAGCCATCATAGAGCGAGGCGTTGGCGATATCGAGTCCGGTGATCTGGCACACCATTGTCTGAAATTCGTAGATGGCCTGAAGCATACCCTGACTCACCTCGGCCTGATAGGGCGTGTAGGACGTGACGAACTCGGCGCGTCTCTGCAGGTGTGGTACAACGCTGGGAATGGCGTGATCGTAGGTGCCTGCGCCAAGAAACGAAAGTGTTGTTTCGACATTAGAGTTTTTGGCGGCCATGCGTGTCATGACGCGTTTCAGGTCCGGTTCAGAGAGTGCCTGTGGCAGGTCAAGTGGATGGTCTAAGCGAACATGTTCTGGCACCGTCGTTAGCAGGTCTTCCATGCTGGCGAGGCCCATATGCTCCAGCATCGCCTGCTGCTCGGCGGGTGTATTCGGTACATAATGCATACTGTGTTTGCTCCCCTTGCTCTGGGTATCGTTTGTCTAGCATACCCCTATTCATTCATCATGTTGTCGCTCTATGGATGTGCAAGGGGAACCGCTACGACAATACAAAGTAGCATAATCCAGTAGAATTATGCTCCCTATCTTGCTAGTAGTCTCTCTCATTATAGCGCAAAAGGGGGAGGGGTATCCAATCGTACTTTACAAAGCTCAGGGCTTCTTGACCACTTGTAGTACAATATACGCGATGGGATTGTAGCTCAGTGGATAGAGCAGCGGTTTCCTAAACCGCGTGCCGGAGGTTCGATTCCTCTCAGTCCCACTTTACTCGCTAACTTTCAAGATGGTTTTGCAAATAGCATGACAGGGGCAGAGCCGCTGTCACTACTATACACCCTTTTAATTCTCCCCATTTTCCATGCTCTCCCCCAAAATCTTTCCTTATCCCAAAACCTAAACCCTCTTCCATTCGTTTTATAGATATGGGATATTTCGGTGAACGTGTGGTGGAGCATTACCAAAGATAAATACATTTGGCCCAAAGATACATGTGAAAGAGGATATATACTATGACCCTTGATGTGACGAACAACGTTTTGACAATGAGCATTCAAATACCCTACCTTATTGTGATTATCATCATCATCATTATCATCGTCCTGCTCAGACGTAAATAGCCCTTTTGCTTTCCATATTTTTTAAAACGGTACCACGAAATTTGGGCTTGTTATGAAATATCACAAGCCCTAATTGCGTGCTCTCTTTTTATCAATCCTAGCTTGGTACCTCTTCGGGGCTACTGATGAGGATGCGGAGGAAACGGCGCACGGCCCAGAAGAGTAGCCAGTAAATCGCCATCGCGATGAGCGTTGACCACTCGAAGCGGGCCGATGGTGTATGCACGATTGAGTTGAATGGTACAAGCACAATGGTTGTGAGCGCGTACAGAAAGCCTGCGAACAGGTTGTTTGGGTCTGCGCCAATCAGTATGAGTAGGAAGCGGAGTCCCAGCAATACTTCTAGCACAGTCACAAACCACTGGATAAAATCGTTCAGTTTGCCAATGGCGTACCGGACAGTGCGGGCCTCTTCCTGGCGGACCGCCGCCTCCTCCTCTGGTATCGCATCTGCCGCAGGTGGTGGCGGTGGTGTTTGTGGTGCCGCCTTCGGCTGGAGGTCTTCCATCCCTCTACGAGGTTGCACACTTGTTGTATCATCTGGAAATGAACTATTAGACATCCTGCTCCCCTTCTCTACTGACACCTTCCTATTCTGACAAGGCCAGCAAATACAGATAATGACTGAATTATACCATGTGCTCTGTATATCTGCTACGGGTTAGCGCGTACCAAAAGCCTCACGCCCTCTGCCTCGCGTAATACACGATACTGCTTCGAGTTGACAAGCTGATTCAGCTGGTTTGATACACGAACACGCTCATCTGGAAAGATACTTTGTACATCTACGACAATGTACTGCACTTTGTTGTCGATCTTTTTGGATGTGGAGAAGGTAATCGCAGGAAATACCGTGATGTACATACGCTGGCTCAAGTGTGGATTGAGATCCTCGCTTGCCGAAACCGAGGCGTTTGCGGGAATCATAGCCAGCACTTGATTGATATGCTGCTCGCGCGTACCTGATGTATGATTGGCCCAGAAGATATTTAACTGCGGGGCCAGGATAACTAAATTCAGGGCCAGCATCGCTATAATCCATGCACTTGTCCACCACTGTAGCCGTGCTAATGACGCAAGTTTTGCAAGAGGAGCCATGTGTGTATCGATATTCTGCTTCTGACTGATATATGTGTACGCCAGCGCAGGTCGCGCTTGTTGCACACGCATCCATGAGTGAGCGAATGCCGGGCGCGAAAGCACAGGTCGCAACGATGCAAGTAAGGCTACATATATGTTGCTGGCTCGCCTCTTTACTGTATCTAACATGAGTACACGTTGTTGGGGAAAGGGTAGATCGCGTGTGAGCCAACGTGAAAGCGCGGTTTCTTTTTTCTTCTCATCGACAGAGTAAAATTCCTGTATGCTCTCATTGCGCCAACTAATCCAGAGCAACAGAAAACGGCGCAGGCCAAAGATGGCAGCAAGCAGAATGAATGGGATGATAACCGCGTTATAGTGATACACACCACTGTAGTAGAGCGGGTAATCGCTAAACATATTGATTGCCAGGGCTGGCAACGCTGGCAAAAGCCATTCAGGTGCAAGCAGCGTAAAAAAGCCCGTGCTCCGTAAAAGACCGGCCATGTAGTAGAAGCGGTCAAGCGTCAGAAATGTCTCGAAG
>CAXTUE010000004.1:13686-23524 GCA_964247355.1 uncultured Ktedonobacteraceae bacterium
AATCGCTGCTCCTGGCGAGCTACCCAGGGACTCATAGCGGTACCAGTAGTTACTATGCACCGCACCCGAATAGAAGTGTGGAATGACGACCAGAAACGCGATCAAGCCCCACGCGACGCCACCTAGAAATAACAGTACACCGAGCCGAGGGAGCGTATACTTCCAAATCACTAATATACCAAGCAAAGCAACCGCGAATGGCACATCCTCTTTACAGGATGCAGCGAGTACACATGCGAGGAGGAACCAGCCATAGTGTTTGTATTCAAGCGCGAGTATCGCATACAACAAAAAAGGGGTGGCGAGGCTCACCGGATGAAAATCGAACAGATTAACGCTCAACAACGCTGGCATGAGATAGTACGCGACGACGAGCACAGGCGCGAGTAGTGGCAATGTTGGAATGTATTTGCGCGTCAATACATAAATGGGCCAGCCGCCAGCAGCTATTGCCAGTGTTTGAAAGACAAGCAACAGGCGGGCATCAGCGTGAAAGAGATACAACAACGAGAGCGGCAGAATAATAGGCTCGACATGAATCGCGAGGCGGGTTGGGGGTCCGTAGAAGTCGCTCCCCTGATTCGTGAACTGGAAGGGGCGGCCATGAATCGTATTCCACAGCACCTGATCCATGTTGCCAAGATCAAACGCGGTCGCCTTAAATGTATTGTAGCGTAGCACGGTTTCATAACTCATCCACACCATGTACCCCAAAATGAGGATCCATGTTGCCATGAGCGCGATACGCTGCTGTGTCTCTTGTGAATGAATATCTAATCTGTGCATAATGTTTTTATGGTGTTCGATGAATGCGAATGCTGTAGGGGTCTACATTCTATTACACCCTTGTCAACATAAGATAAAGTTTGAGATATGTTGAGACGTTTCATCGATCCTACCAACAGGGTCATTTGCTAACAGGGTGTGATAGAATGCAGACCCCTACAGTCGTTCGTTATCTTAAGGACGTGATACATCGGTCCCTACAGGTGCCAATATCTATGTTAAATCGCATTATACCACGATGATGGCCTGTACAATGCCAATCCCCACAAGCAGCATAAATGACCAGACAATCACGAATTCGGGCCATGTGCCTGTGCGGAAGCGAAAGTGAGGATTGGGCGGAAAACCGAAACGTGTTCTATTGGGCCACAGCAAAGGCACGCCGCCAAACGTCAGTGCGTCTGCCGCGATATGCATGATACAGCCAAAGAGCACGCCGTAGAAGACGAGATGCGAGCTACTTACAATACGCGCGGGCAAGGCCAGTCCATGTTGGCTCAACACAAGAGTTATCAATTGCTCTAAACCAAGTGCTAATAACGAGCCTAAGAGCAAACCCAGCAAGCTGTGAAATAGCGTACGATGACCCGCGATATGTTGAATTTCCTTACTGATCCAGCCAAGTTTATGCCCCAGTGTGCTACGTGCATTATCAATATCTGGTAACAACGCACCGAAGCCCACAGAAAAATAATAGACCGCCTTATTGACAATCAGGGCCAGTGGAACCGCCTTCGCACCCGTCAACGGGTCGCCCGTCAAATGTACAAAGCTATCAAGCACAATGCCCGCCGTCAACCCAACCAGGAGATGAGACCTACCTTCCATGCAAAAACAACCTTCCTACCTGTTTAGTAGGAGTATTGTAGAGAAGAGTAGAACAAATGTCAATGAACGGGAAAAATAAACTCATGTGGAAATAAAGTGCATACTACATAGAAAGGGGGGAGACGTTAACGTCTGTCTTACTCCTCATCCGGCAGATCAATATAAATCGCATCATTTTCAACTTTGACCGTATACATATACAAATCCTGGCGCGCTGGACCCAGTAGAACCTTTCGTGTACGTATATCGAACTGCGCGAAGTGCCACGGGCATTCGAGCACACAGCCATTCAGTTCACCTTCATTGAGTGGACCACTGATGTGTGTGCAGTTATCGGTAAAGGCATAGACAACGCCTTCGTATTTTGTGAGACAGATCGGCTCACCCTCGGCCTCAATAGCGGTAAGCTCGCCCTCTTCTACCTCGCTTGTCTCCGCGACTTTGATAAAATTAGTCATAGTGTTTCCTCTTATTCAACACAGAAGGTTTCGTGTCTCGATACTCTCACATTTCGCTGTAGCGAAATGTGAGAGTATCGAGACACGAAACCTTCTATCATTTCTAGGGGTGTGTAACGGGAATAATGACACCATTGATGCCATCGCTTGCGGATGACGCGAGGAAAATAGCGGTCTCGGCAATCTTGTCGAGGCCAACCCACTTCTTGTCTTTTTCCTCTTCGGATGGCTTCAAAGCTTCGATATTGGACTCGGTAGTCAGCAAGCCAGGGCCAATCGCGTTAACGTAGATACCCGCGTGTGTACCCTCTTTAGCAAAGGTATACGTAAGCGCATCAACGCCAGCTTTTGCGCTATTATAGGCGGCCATATTCGCACTAGAAGACTCGACGCCACCTGCACGACTGAAATTGATGATTTTTCCGCCACCTTGACTGCTCATAGTAGGCCAGACCGCGCGTATACAGAGAAAGACGCTGCGCAGGTTGTTGTTGAGTTCGTGCTCCCAATCGGCAAGGCTCAGTTCGGCAGAAGGACCGTACTTCGTGAGGCCACCAGCGAGATTGACCAGGATGTCGATGCGCTCGAACGCGCCGAGTGCCTCTTGAATTACAGCTTTGGCACCTTCTTCTGTTGTCAGGTCGGCGGCAATTGGGACAACCATCGCGTTCTCTACGCTGTTTCGTATCTCCTGCGCCCGTTGCCCAACCTGATCCTTATCACGCGCACAGATAGCGATATCGGCACCCTCGCGTACAAACGCCTCAGCTACCGCGTAACCTGCCTGTCCCGCACCACTCACACCCGTGATGATTGCCGCTTTCCCTTTAAGACGCATTAGTCATCGTCTCCTTCATCTGGCTTCTCAAGACCTGCCATCGCAAGTCCACTATGCAACACACGTAGCGAGAGAAAAGCGCATTTTGTACGCGCTGGACTTATCGGAATGCCGAGAGCGTCAAGTACATCCTCCTTGCCTAATGCGCTGACCTCTGCAATCGTTTTACCCTCGATCATCTCCGAGAGCATAGAAGCCGTGGCTTGACTGATGGCGCACCCTTTACCCATGAAACGCACCTCGGTCACGCGGTCTCCCTCTACCTGAAGGTCCATTCTCAACTTGTCGCCGCATAGTGGATTTGAGTCCTCTGCGTACACATCGGGTTTCTCAAGCGTCCCATAATTGCGCGGGAAGCGAGAATGATCCATAATATTTTCTCGCTCATACATCGAAGACATATGGAAACCTCCTAATACTGTAACATCTATCGTAGGATTTTAAGAAACGCCGTAGGGGTTTAATTCCATTACACACTGTCGGCAATCGCTATCGTTTATAGGATTGACGCTACGTAACAACATTCCTCCGAAATCGCGAATTGCTACGCGGGTGTAATGGAATTAGACCCCTACAAGCTCATCAATCCTTTAAAAACTAAAAATTTGCTTTGCTTTATGCAGGCCCTGCACAAGCATATCAATATCGGCCTTGTTTGTGTAGACATAGAAGCTGGCACGAGCCGTGGCCGCTAACCCATATTTTTCATGCAGTGGTTGCGCGCAGTGATGACCGGCGCGAATGGCGACGCCAACTTCTGAATCTAAAATCGAAGCTAAATCGTGTGGGTGAATTTCGCCAAGCGTAAATGATACAACACCACCGCGCTGACTCGCATCCGGTCCATACACTTTCAACTCAGGTACCATCTGCATCTGCTCTAATGCATATACCGTCATCTCGCGCTCATGCTGTAGCACACGCTCCATGCCGATAGCGTTCAGGTAGTCAACGGCAGCCCCAATGCCTACGGCCTCGGCGATAGCAGGCGTACCGGCCTCGAATTTCCAGGGCAGGTCGTTCCAAGTAGATTCGCGTAGTGAAACCTTGCGAATCATATCGCCGCCACCCATAAACGGCGGCATGGCTTCGAGCAGGTTACGTTTGCCATAGAGGACGCCGATACCCGTTGGACCGAGCATCTTGTGTGCGCTAAAACAGAGGAAATCAACATCGAGTGCCTGTACGTCAACTGACAAATGGGGGACGCTCTGGGCAGCGTCGAGCAAGACGATTGCGCCAACCACATGCGCTTGAGCGATCATGTGTTGTGCTGGTGTGATCGTGCCAAGCACATTCGACATGTGTGTGAAGGCAACCAGTTTTGGCTTCTGCTCTAATAATTGCTCGTAGACATCGAGCTGCAGCAATCCATCTTCGCCGACCGGAACAAACTCAAGCCGTGCGCCGGTACGTTGCGCCAGCAGTTGCCACGGCACGAGGTTGCTGTGATGCTCGATCTCGGTCAAAATAATTAGATCGCCCGCATGAATGTTGGCATTGCCCCAGCTATAGGCGACAAGATTGATGCTCTCGGTGGTGTTGCGTGTGAAGATAATCTGTTTGCTCTGCCGGGCGTTGAGGAAACGCGCAACCTTGATGCGCGCCTTTTCCATTGCCGCCGTCGCCTCTTCGCTGATCTCGTAGACGCCGCGATGCACGTTGGCATTGTAGTTCTGGTAGTAGAAATTCATCGCGTCAAGCACGGCGTTCGGCTTCTGCGAACTCGCGGTGCTATCGAGGTAGACAAGCGGCTTGTCATGCACCTGTCGCGACAGAATAGGAAAGTCGCTACGAATATCCTCGAATGATCTAACCGCTTGCTCTGTGTCCTGTATCAACATGCGCTTTCCTTATTTCTTTATATTGTTGTACCCGCAATGCATGATATGCGTTGCGGGTACAACAATATATTAATATTCGTCCAGCTTGATTTCTTCGTCGTCTGATTTCTTATCGAGACTGATTGCGCCCTCATCGACGCCTTCGATCTCCCAGCGCTCCTGCGCATCGACCCATGTGTCGGCCTCGCTCTCGTACTCGCCACTCATGCGACGTACGATGCCGCGCCGGAGACGGGCGCGCAGGTTTTCCAACGGGATACGCTGCAACACCGGCTCGAAGAAGCCCTGCACGATGATACGCTCGGCCTCTGGACGTGGAATACCACGCACCATCAGGTAGAAGAGTTGCTCTTCGTCGATCTGTCCACTGGTGGCACCGTGACTGGCACTGACCTCATTCGCGGCGATTTCCAGTCCTGGAATGAGTTCCGCACGTGACTTCTTACTCAGCAAGAGTGCGTGTGCTGAAAGGAACGATGCGGTTTGCTGGGCCTTTGGCCGAATACGAATCATGCCATCGAACTCGACACGTGACTCGTCCGTCAAGACACCCTTGACCAGCGTCTCAGCATTGGTCGAGAGCGCATCGTGGTTGGAGAGCGAGTTGATGGCGAAACGCTGGTCGTGGTCGGTGAAGAAGACGCCGACAAGCTCACCCGCGCTCCCATTGCCCTTGAGTCCAGCACCAATATTGGTCATGTTGACTTTACTACCAAGCTCTGCCAGCACAAAGGTGACGCTGGCATCTTTGGCGAAGACCGAGTTTTTGTTGGTGATGTTCCATATGTTTTGTCCAAGCTCCTGCAAGTTGCTGAACTCGATGCTGGCGGCATTCTTCGCGTATACCTCGACGACATCATCCAACAGGGTTGCCTGCCCACCCTCGACACCGGAACTGTATTCGGTGACGAAGCGCACACTACTCATCTCATCCGCCACAATTAGGGTGTGCGAGAAAAAGGCCGAGCTGGGAGCATCAAGCCAGACCTGTGAGAGAATTGGGGCTGTAATCTCTACGCCTTGTGGCACATAGAGGAAGACGCCGCCACTCCAAAACGCGGCATGCAGGGCCGTATATTTGTTGCTGTCAACAGGAATACAATCGGTCATAAAGTATTGCTGGACCAGATCACCATGCTCGCGCACAGCAGTTTCAAGATCGGTCAGGATGACCCCTTGCTGCTTCAAATCCTCGCTCAATTCGACGCGCACTATAGACGAGTTATGCTGAATGATTGTGCCAGAACGCTCGTCAACCAGACCCTCTTTTCGCGTCTGCTCAAACGCGGCGGGTAGCACGTCTCCCAATTGTCCGGGTACATGAGACGTAAGCGCATCAAACTTGAAGTTCGAGAAGGCGCGCAGTGTGCCGAGATCGCCACGGCGTCCGAGCGGTGCTGGCATTTTTTCGTAGGTATCCCATGCCTGCAGACGCTTTTGTAGCATCCATTCCGGCTCTCCCTTGCCGCGTGACAGTTCTTCAACTGCGGCGCGGGAGAAGCCGGAGGCTAATGTGTTAAGCATCGACAGTCACCCCTTTTGCGCTGGCATCCTCTTCATCTTTTGGACGAAGCCACTCGTAGCCCTTTTCCTCAAGCTCAAGCGCAAGCTCTTTGCCGCCAGACTTGATGACGCGTCCGTTGAACATGACATGCACATAGTCAGGTGTAATGTAGTTCAGCATGCGCTGGTAGTGCGTGATGAGCAGAATACCGAGGTTTGGACCGGTCAGCGCATTGACGCTTTCGGACACAATTCTGAGGGCGTCGATGTCCAGACCGGAGTCGGTTTCGTCCATGAGGGCAATTTCTGGCTCCAGCAGGGCCATTTGCAGGATCTCGGCGCGCTTCTTCTCACCGCCGGAGAAACCGTCGTTGATCGAGCGGTTGATAAAGCTGTTGTCTACCTTTAGGAGCTTCATCTTGGCCTGGAGCAGTGTGCGGAACTCTTTTGGTGGCACGATGCTTTTGCGCTTATTAAGCTGACCGGTTGGGTTCTCGCCCTCTTCAAGCGGCTTGTTGCCTTCGCGTATCGCCTCTAAAGAACGGCGCAGGAAGTTTGCCACGCTGACGCCGGGGATGGACATAGGATACTGGAACGCCAGGAAGAGACGCATGCGCGCACGGCGGTCAGGAGAGTACTCAAGAATATTCTCACCCTTAAACCAGACCTCGCCTTCGGTCACTTCATATTTGGGGTTGCCCATGATAACGTTTGCCAGTGTGCTTTTACCGGAGCCGTTTGGTCCCATCAACGCATGCACTTCACCTTGCTTGATGGTCAGGTCCACGCCACGCAGAATTGGTTTGCCTTCAATATTTGCATGAAGATTTTTAATTACAAGTTCTGATGCCATTTCAAAAACACCTTTTCTTACATTCTTTCAGAAAAACGGACGCCCACTGCCGCGCATCATTCCCCGAATGCGGCTCGGGGACTAGCCCTACTGTATGTGAGGCGTCCGTTTCCGAATAAGCTCAAAAAAAACGATTATGATGCAGAGCGAACTTCTGGCTCCTCTGCTATGTAGAAGCCCTTTGTGTTTGGGCTAACATGAATATCTGAGAGTGCGATGAAGCGAGTGGGGTCTGGTTCCGATGTATCGGCCATCAGGTCGGCCAGCGTCATCATATCCAGCGTTTGCGCTACCGCGTCACGCACTTTCGCCCATAGCACCTTTGTTTTGCACGAATCGAGGAAATTGCAGACCTGTGACATCTCGCCCTCGGTCGCGCAAATCATTGGCGCGATAGGTCCTTCCAGCACACGCACAATCTCGCCCATCGTAATCTGCTCCGGTGGACGGCTCAGCTTATAGCCGCCGTGCGCACCTCGCGTACTCATCACAAGCGGTGGTGTAGCCTCACGCAGCAGCTTGACCAGTTGCTCTAAATAGGCCAACGGCAACACTTCTGTTTGCGAGATATCGGTGAGTGAGCGAGGACGACCACCATAGTTACGTGCCAGATCGACCATGATTCGTACGCCGTATTCGCCTTTTGTAGAAACTCGTAACATCAAAGGTCGCTCCTCTCTAAGCCAACTCGCAAAGCAAGACGTTGCGCGGCTATCTTAATCCGACTTGTTCACTAGGATATATTTTAGCACCGATATGGGAGGGCGTCAACTAGAGGAAAGAAACATAATGGACAACGTGCGATAAGCAATGAATTACCTCACGCGGACGCGATGATGGAGTTTCACAAACTATGTTGGAGGTAGGGACCGCATTCATCACGTCCGTCTCAGGCAAGTGGGCGTGATGAATGCGGTCCCGACCACCACCCAGCCGGGTTCGGCAATGGGCCGTTTATCAAGCCGGTCCCTACCACCAGCATATTCATAGTATTTCATCAACGCGCACAAGCTGATTCCTACCACAAATGCAAAGCATTTGTGGTAGGAATCAGCTTATGCGCGTTCGTCTATAGAGCCGATTTATCGGATATGCCTCACACAGTAACACCCGGCACCACCGCCTGCACCTCACCCTGCTCAACAACATCCATACGCTTCACTCTCACCAGCAACACTACCGCAGCAATTGCCCATAGGGTTAATACAACAATCGTCCATGCTACACTGTTCGTCAGGGCTTGTATGCCGAAGGTTGTGAAATCGACGAGGAAGTGGACCAGAATTGCCAGGGGATAGAAGCGCCATGTGCGACGATAGGCCAGCACAATGAGGGTCGCGAAACCGAGATGTACTGTAATGGCGAGAATACGACTTGCACCAGTCAATACAAACGTCCACCATGGCCCATGCAGGACGTACTCGGCGGTGCATAGAGCGCGGCAACGAGCGTAAAGGCCGCGCCGAGGGCGAAGACAATTGACTCCGCACCGCCATGCCCAACACCTGCCATCAATGCTCCATTTGTGGTACAATTTGTACGCATGATACGGCCAACGCGGAAACTCAGGTAGCGCATCGTCTCTTCACTTACCGCATAGGTGAGCGTCACCAGCGCAAGCGATATCCATTGCAGTTTGGCGAACAGGTAGTACCACGCAAAGAGAAAAGGCACTTGCACGACGAGATTGATCAGATAAAAGCCTGCCGCGATAAAAAAGACAATCCACGAAACTCGAAAACGACGATGAAAGAAGATGGCTAAGCCGATGGGAAAGAGCATCATAATCGCCATCTGTAGCGCAAATGCAATCCAATTTCCTGCACTCATGTGAGTTATCCTTTCTTATGCTGGTCCTGTTCTGGTTCTGGGTCTGGCTCAAAGATTTGTTCGACTGGTAGCTGAAAGAGACGCCCGATCTTGAACGCTAGTGGTAAACTTGGATCATACTTGCCCGTCTCCAGCGCGGTAACTGTCTGACGCGAGACATCCAGCCGTTCGGCGAGATCAGTCTGCGACCAGTTATGCATTGCCCGCAGGACTTTTAACTTATTATTCATCTCCATCTCCATAGGTCATGAATACCTTCTTGACGTTATTATTGTACCTATGCCCCACATTGCAATCATAAATGGAAACACCCAGAGTAAACTAATATGAGGAAAACCAATGCTTTCAAGAAAGCCATAACTGAACATAATTAATCCACTAACTCCAAAACCGAATGCCAAAGCCTCAAACTGGATACGGCGTTGCAATTCGTCCATCCGACTTATAAATCGAATATAGGCGATCATGCCGAAAATGGCTGGAATGACGGGCGTGAGCGCGAGCGGTATGCGCCACCACGCGTTGTTAGGGCTAAGGTTGATTAACGTGAGCGCAACGATGAGAACGACGACATAGGCTGCCATTGCCGACAAAAACTCTCTTAAATACTGTCTTGCTGCTGCTTTCACCATGACTTTTACCTTCCATGAGGACCGATTTACCACGTCCTCTTGACTTTTTGGTTGTCAACGAGGGCGTGGTAAATCGGTCCCTACCATTCTTTCTTTGCTAAGTTAACTTGCTTATATGTAAAGCTTACTTATCATTATTATAAAGCATCCTTTCCATTTTGTCAAGTGTACTTGTCATTTTGTCAAGGGATTTTGTCGTAGGGAACACGTTTTTGGCGTACCAATCCCAAAAATATTGGTTATCCGGCAGAAACGAGTGTGCAGAC
>CAXTUE010000004.1:23534-27525 GCA_964247355.1 uncultured Ktedonobacteraceae bacterium
TTCCTTGCTACTGAGCTTCTTGAACGCTTGCAGACATCAGCAGGAAGAGCTGAAAATTGTGATGATGCAAGTTGTGCATGACAGCGTACACTGCCACCTGTGAGAGACGAGTTAGAAATGACATACCAACCGTTTGCGGTCCGTCCTGAATTGCCTATTTTATATGTTGGGTTGCTATCGGTTGTGTTTTGGAACAGGCCGACGGCGAGCTTATAAGTACCATTATTGATACCCTTAAAAGTGATATTTGCACTCTCTGTTGTTGTCTGACCGGGTGCCCATGCTCTTGGATTAGAGCCAGTAAACCATTGTTTCTGTACAACGTTGTTGGAGCTATCGAGCAGGGCAATCGCGACATTTGCCTGTCTATAGAGGTAACTGACACCCTGATTAGCCCAGGAGAGACTGATATTCGCAGGCTGATTTGCTGAAATTGTGTTAGGCAGAGTGGCATTCGTCAGCACGAAATCGTAGCCCATACGGTTCGCCAGATCGCTAATTAGTGTTGATTCGCTACCGAACATCACCTGGGCGTCGTTGCCCCATTGTCCCATGCCGATATAGCTAGGCTTCCCGATTTCCACTTCCTGCCGCAGTTTGTCGTCGTTCCAGTAGCCACTGGTGTTGAGCCATTGATAGCTACCGTAAAACTCGAACACGGATGGTGCCTTGCCCTGCGCCCGTACCAACTCAAGGCCATTAGAGTCAACGAGCATGCCATCGCGACGCATACCGACGCCATTGCTCACGGCCCAGTCGTAGGTGCCGTTGTAGTCGGGCGTACCCCATGGCGCGATAATCTGTGTGTGCTTGAAGGCATCTCGATACATCTGGATGTGTGTTTGCACACCGGCTGCATCCAGTGGAACAGAAGGTGGAATACCGTAGACGTGCTGCTCGCCCCAGTTGCCGTACGAGCGAACGTCGATGTAGGCAATGTGTGGATTGTTGTCATAGCGGTTTGCCAGGGCTGTCAGGAAATCTCGGACCTTTTGTAAGAATACAGGATCATTCCACACCGGTTCATACTGAATGCCAGTTTTGCCGGTCAGGTCATCGAACGTGATACAACGGACAGATTTCGCGCCATCTGCAAAGACCCAGGATGGCGTTACATATTGTGTTTGGGTAGAACTATCGGCGTTCATCACACCAAACGCAAATTGCTTGCCTTGCGCAACCCAGGAGTTCAAATCGTAATCAATCATGGCCCAGTTATAGTGGCCCTCGGTCGGCTCAATTGTTGACCAATCGTAGCGTACATATCCTACTGTCGCATAGGCCATTGTACTCGCTGATTGATCGGATGGTGAGCCATACAATACCCAGCCTTTGCCCGGATTTAAAAGCACGTCGTTGCTCGTTTGTGGAGTGATACTATAGGACGTTGCAGGTTTTTGGGCAGAGGCAGAGGGAAACATAAAACATGTAACCAGGAGCAGCAGAATTATACTTATTACAAATGCAGGAACGCGTTTAGCTGGTATAGAGCTTTGTTTTGTCATACATTTCTCCCTAATATATATAGATGTATAGACATATGTGTTCTGCATTTCTCATTCGGCATTTTTCCTGCATTCTGTAGGGACCGTATTCATCACGTCCGTTTGTCGGTGTGAGAGACCAACGACGGACGTGATGAATGCGGTTCCTACCATCAAGCATATCCATAATATTTCATGAAAACGCATCATCGGTCCCTACCACTACATCCATCTGTTCGACATCCTAACACCCATTTTATACGTATACAAAAAGAATAGATAGAGAAGACAATAGAACGTGCCAAAAAGGAGCAAATACTATGTGTGGTCGCTTTACACTCACTGTTACTGCTGATGCCGTAGCGAAGGCGTTTGGAGTTGCGCCATCGCTACATACGGAGCCGCGTTACAATGTGGCACCAACTCAGGAGGTAGTCGGCATTGTGCAAGACGAGACAAAACATCTTGATTTCCTACGCTGGGGCCTCATTCCATCGTGGGCGAAAGAGGAGAGTATCGGGTCAAAGATGATTAACGCGCGTGCCGAGACGCTGGCCGAAAAGCCGAGTTTCAAGCGGCTTTTGCAGGGAAGACGTTGCTTGATAGTTGCCGATGGTTTCTACGAGTGGAAAAAAGAGCAGGCTGGCAAGACGCCAATGTACTTTACGCTACCCGATTCCGAACTCTTCGCCTTCGCCGGTCTGTGGGATGTCTGGAAGCGGCCTGATGGACAGCAATTACGCACCTGCACCATCATCACTACCGAGCCGAACGAGCTGGCCGCACAAATCCATAACCGTATGCCGGTTATTCTACCAAAAGACGCACAGGACGAATGGCTTGACCCGCAACAACATGATCCGCATGTCTTGCAACAACTTCTCCGGCCATATACCGCCAGTGCTATGTTTGTGCGCCCCGTCTCTAAACAAGTCAACAGCCCTTCGTATGATCGTGCTGATTTAATTGCATAACAGGTTCTTATTAAGTTTGGAATGATTTTGCCCCGCTTTTCGCCTGCGCCTAAAAGCGGCGCAAAATCATTCTAAACCTTATTTTAGCTGTTAATCGCGCTCCACACCGTCCACCTGTCCTGCTCAACAATCTCTCCTCTATGGTCTTTCAGTCGTTCGCGCATAGCATCTACAAGCTCTTGCAACTCCTCGTCTGTCAAATCGTGTAGAATTGAGCGGCCTGTGCGCGCCTGTATGTTCTGCGCTAATTCCTCTACATTCTGGTATGTTTGGCGCGTCTCCCATATTTTCTGTTCCTCGATTTGCTCAAAACCTGCTTGCTGCAACGCGTCTATCACGACCTCGCTTGCATGACGGCGTGCCACATCTTTCTCTAGCAGTTTGGGAAAATATGTGACGATACAGGAGCGTATATGTGTCTCGCTTCCTGGCAACATACAATCTTCTGGCGTACGATTTTGCACGATCAGCATGCCTCCTGGTTTGAGGATACGACGCGCCTCTGTGAAACATGCTACAAGGTCTTTTTGTTTAAGATGATGAATAAGCGCACGCTCTAACACAACATCATAGTGTGCATCCTGCAAACCCGTATGAAATGCATCCCCAATCACAAATGTAACCGTTGGAAGTGCTGAATAGCGTTCCCGCGCCGCTTCAATCTCCACTTGCGAAAAATCAATGCCTGTAACGTGGACTGCTCCCATCTCCGCAAGTGCAAGTGTATAGATACCTCCACCACATCCTATATCGACGATATCTTTGCCACGCACGTCTATGACGTGGTGTTGTATGTTTTCGCGCCAATCGAGATCAGCTTGTCTTGTAGCATATGAAAAACGATTGTTTTGTGCATGAAAGTCTATAGGCATGGAAAGCTCTTTCTAGTTGTCCTGCAATCGTAACCATTCCAGATCAATATCGCGCTGGACGCGTCGCATTGTCTCGTCGTTGATGATTTCAGTGTTACGTAGCTGAATCAGCGCGGCATTTTCGGCTTCAAGCAGCTCTTGTTCGACATGTGTCAGATTAGTGAAATGTTCCTCAAGACTACCATCTTGCTCACCATGATACCTTGCAGAGAAGCGATGAATGCGACCATCATATTGGCGTTGTAACTTTGTTACCATCTTTTCAGCTAGCCGGTTATCTGCAGCTATCTCTTTGAGGCGTGCTTGCCCGGCTAAGGCTGCCTTGAGACGTGCTTTGTTTTCCTCAAGCACCTCGCTATCATCACTCTCGATGTGTAGCTGCCTCACGAGCAGTGGCAAGCTCAAGCCTTGAAAGACAAGGGTGACGAAAATAACGCAGAACGTCAGAAAGATGATTATGTCGCGTTGTGGAAAGTTACCATGTGTTGTGATTGTAGGTAGAGCAAGCGCGGAAGCCAGTGAAACAACACCACGCATGCCAGTCCACGCTATAACCGTCGCTCCTTGCCACGAAGGAACAGCGACGCCAGTTTTTCGACGTGCAAACAGACGAGCGATGTATGCACTAGAAAACACCCAGGCGAAACGCACTACTATCAAT
>CAXTUE010000005.1:0-12204 GCA_964247355.1 uncultured Ktedonobacteraceae bacterium
CCGCAACACATTGTTCATAATCATATCTGCGGTGATGCTGAACGTGGAGCGTTGCCCGTTGGACCCCAGCGGCCACGTCTCCATCCCTTGCCCTAGTGTGCCAATAAGATTGATCTCTTGATACCAGATAGGAGTGAGGTCGATATGCATCATATGCAGGTGTAAGCCAACCAGCACAACGGTGCCCTTTGCACGTGCCCAGCGCAGGGCATTATGAATAGTTTTTGAGTTGCCAATTGTATCATAGATGACATCATAGCCACCGAGCAACATTTTATTGCCTAGCATGCCTGTATAGAGTTGTGCTTGCGTCGCTTGCTGCACGCCTGCATAACTGTCCTGCGGATAGATAATGTGGGCAGCACCCATACGTGTAGCCTTCTCGACCTGAAAAGGGTAGCGCGCCTGAACGCTGATCTCCGTCTGTGGCGCGAGTGCGCGTACAGCTTGCAGTGTGAGCAGTCCAATGGTACCCGCGCCGATAATCAACACACGGTCCCCTGCCTGTGGCACATGGCGTAGAACCGTATGGAGCGCGACAGCACTTGGTTCTAACAACACGGCCTGTGTGTCGGACATGTCGGATGGAACGCGGAAGAGTTGTTGTTCGTGTAGGAGCATTTCTTCGCTCCAGCCGCCGCCAATCGGCTGCGGACCGGGGAGCGTACCGCGTTCACAAAGACCATAGTTGCCGGAGGCGCACGAACGGCAAAGCGGTTGTATACCAGAGGAGAGGCAGTTAGGGCCGTGCTGCAACACAACATGGTCGCCAACCTGTAGTTGCTGTACATCGTCGCCAATCTCGATGACCTCACCGACGACCTCATGACCGAGATAAGTCATCGTATGAGCAGGTAAAGCGGCAGGAGCGACGCGTAAATCGCCGTCCGCGTAAATTAGATGCAGGTCACTACCGCAAATGCCTGCGAGTCGGTTGCGTACCCGTACCCAGCTTATGTCAGGTAAAGGTTGGCGAGGAGCGTTTTGTACACGAAGAGGAGCAAAAGAGGAGAAATATGCACCACGCCAGAATCGTCCAAGCAGATTCGTAAGCAGAACTCTTTCAGGGCTAAGGTCTAATGTCGAGGTCCACATTGTTCTATTCCACCTTTGTCTGGCTTCAGAAACATTTTTTTATACTATCACTATTTCTCTATCTACCGATCACATAATAAAAACATCCATAGCATACTCTTTTAGCGCAGTGTAACATGAGTCTCATATACGGTCAATTGTATTAAGAAGTGTTGGCCCGTTGTACTGCCAAAGTAACTTTTCAAGCTGCATTATTTCTAGTCAGCACTGGGAAACTTGACGGTGAAAGTCGTGCCCTTGCCAGGTTCGCTGTAGACGGAGATAATACCGGCATGAGCGCGTACAATGGCTGCCGCTATGGTAAGCCCCAGACCTGTACCAATAACAGGCGATGAAGCATCTCCGGTGCGTTTATGCTGTCCACGGTAGAAGGCGTCGAAGATGTGAGCGAGGTCGTTGGATGCAATACCTTCTCCATTGTCAATGACGCGTACAATCGAGTAATTGCCTTCGCGGTTTAACTCCACCGTGATCTTGCCATCAGGAGCGGGACGCCCGTACTTGATGGCGTTATCCAGTAGAACAAAGAAAAGCTGCTGAATGCGTTCCGCGTCACCCTGTAGCCCAAGGCGTTGCTCTGTAAGTATGGAGAGCGCGATGGGCCGCGTATCTTTGGAACGTAGGCGCGTTTTTTCTATCTCCTGGGCCGCAATCGCCAGCAGGTCTACATACTCTTTTTTTATCGGACGGCTGTCATCGAGGCGCGCCATCGTCAAAAGGTCATTGATCAGAAAGGTCATGCGTTCAGACTCGCCTTTCATCATTTTCAGTACACGTACCGACATCTCTGGATCGTCCTTCGCGCCACGCATGAGGACTTCGGTAAAGCCGCGCAACGAGGTAAGTGGTGTACGTAGTTGATGAGAAGCATCAGAAAAGAAGCGCCGAAAGCGTTGTTCGGTCTGTAGTTGCATTTCCTCGGCACGCTCCAGCCGTGTTACCATCTCATTCAAACTGCCAGCTAGCCGGTCGATCTCGTCTTGCGGTGGCAGACGTAGTGGCAGACGTTCGCGCTGCTTGAGATCACCCAACGCGATTGCCTGTGATGCATCCGTAACGCGCCAGAGCGGTCGCAACAAAAGCGTGTTGACGACAAAGGCGAGCAGCGTACCAATAATAACCGAACCCACAAGAACACTTATGAGATAGCCCTGTGATGCAAACGTGTCATACAGCGTAGTAAAGGCAATAAGGACAGCACATAGAATCAGGCAATAGCCTGTGGTGAGTTGTGTACGCAGACTGAAGAAAGGGCGTAACCACGGTGGAGCATTACTACCCGTCACGCGATGCTCCATGAAAAGGGGAGTTGTGGGAACTTTTTCCTTTGACAGTTCAACAACATAGAGATGCTGTTCGTCTTTTTCCGCATCTTGTTTTACGCCAGTATCCTGAGCCTCTGCCATATACACCCTGCTCTATCAATAAACAGCAAACAACCTTTTATATTATCAGTCCTACACGTCTCCCTTTAATACGTAGCCAACACTACGGACCGTGTGGATGAGACGTGGAGTGCTGGGCGAGTCTTCGATTTTTTCGCGTAAGTAGCGTACGTAGACTTCAATGATATTTGTTTCGCCCAGAAAGTCATACCCCCAGACCTGATTGAGAATAGTTTGACGATCAAGAACTTGACGCGGGTGACGCATAAACAGGTGCAGTAAATTATATTCGGTTGCGGTCAATTCTATCAAGCGTCCACCACGCGTCACCTCGCGTGTCGCGGGATTAAGCCGTAAGTCAGCAAACTGAAGTACTTGCCCACTCGTATCACTATCGCCATTACTGCCTGACTGTGTAGCCCGCGAGCGATTCTGCCGACGTAAAATGGCGCGAATACGGGCAAGTAGTTCATCAAAATCGAAGGGTTTTGTGAGATAGTCGTCGGCTCCCGTATCGAGGCCCGCGATACGATCACGCACCTCGTCCTTTGCTGTAATCATAAGCACAGGTATATCGCGCGTCGTTGGATTTGCGCGCAAGCGACGACAAACTTCTAGCCCGTCGATTCCTGGCATCATGATGTCGAGCAGAATAAGATCAGGGTTGATACGCTGCGCTAGCGTGACACCTTGCTCACCATCGGAAGCAGACTCGACCTGAAACCCTTCGTAGCGCAGTCCAATCCGTACCAGCTCAACGATATTTTCCGCATCGTCAATCACAAGGACTTTCATAAGCGGTTGCTTCTCCTGGTGTCCTTGCCAGGTTGAGCCTTGTTGCATAGAATGCCTCCTAAATATAAGAAAAATAAATACCAAGAAGGAGCAAGTAGAAATATACAAAGAATAAAGCTGTACCCTTTCATTATAGTTGTCTTTAGGAAGACAAGCAAGTATTTTGACTATCTTTCCTTAGAATTCTCAGCAATTTTTAAGGTACGAAAAGAAGAAATGGAGAGGGAAGCTGGTTTTCTTAAGGATGTGATCAATCGTGGAGCACACTATACAGGGCGTCTTTTAGCAACCTTTAGTGTGCCAAAAGACAAACACGAACTTTAGGATAACTCTTGTTTTGTCCTGAAAATTACCTCAAAAAACCTTGACAACATCGACATTCATCCGTATACTTGTTCGTAACCGGTTACGCGGCTCTAAAAATGGAGAAGCAATGTATTATGGAAGCGGTTACAGCGTCCAATTATACGTAGGAGCAGTACATGTCGGTCAAGCCCACTATTGATGATATTGCTCGTCTCGCTGGCGTGTCGAAGGCCACGGTGTCACGTGTGCTCAATCGCAAGCCAGATGTAGACCCGGCGACCCGTGAACGTATTCTACGTATCGTGGAGGAGCAAAACTTTGTTCCAAGTGCTACTGCCTCCAATCTAGCAAGTGGGAAAAGCCGTCTTCTCGGCGTTCTTATACCATCTTTTACGCATCTCTTCATTCAGGACGTAATGCGTGGTGTTGCTGATATGATTGAGCAAACACCTTACGAACTTGTGCTTTATAGTGCCAACCACACTCTGCATGGTAAGGATAAGAGCCGTCTTATTGATAACATCCAGGCGACAAAACTAACGGCTGGTGTTCTTGCAATGTTCATGGGCGAGTCCACACATCACCTGACCGAGTTGCACAAAAATGGATTTCCGGTTGTGATCATTGATGACCAGGTGCTGCCAGATGCGATGATTTCGTGGGTGTATGCTGATAACCTGAACGGAAGTTATGAGGCTGTGCGCCATCTACTTAGCCTCGGTCATCGACGGATTGCTCATATTCAAGGTCCATTGCAGTACTGGTGTTCACATGAACGCTACGAAGGATACAGACGTGCTCTTGCCGAAGAGGGCATCACTGTAGACGAGCGATTGGTCATGGAGGGTGATTTCTCGCCTCTAAGCGGGCGAGTGGCAGCGAACACTTTTTTCGCACTTCCAGAGCAGCAACGGCCTACCGCTATCTTTGCTGCAAACGATCAGATGGCCTATGGTGTGCTCGCTGCTGCTGAAGAGCACGACCTCCAGGTTCCAGAGGATGTTGCATTAATTGGTTTTGATGATATTACAACGTCCGCACACATTCGTCCGCCGTTAACCACTGTCAAACAGCCTTTCTACGAAATGGGTCAGCGCGGAATAGAGGTTTTACTATCCCTCTTAGACTCTCCGCGGCCCACTCTCGACGCTAACCGTAATTGGAATTCTCGCCAGTTTTCCCCTGCTGATCGTCATAGTGCAAACGGTGATGCACAGCCCATCCGTGTACAATTTGCTACCAGTCTTGTAGTGCGTACCTCTAGCGGTTCTACTCAACGTATCGCGTCCCCAACTCCGAACGTGTCCCTGGAAGACTTGTAAGGCCCGTATTTACCGTAACCATTGTTGCTTTATAAGATCAACGAGCGATCTTGTTATGCATGTATGAGCATACCTATGTTCGTACAACAGTTCAACACGAGGAGGTTTTCGATGTCTCTTTTATTTCCAAAAACCGGAAGCAGGACCGGACCAGGCATTCTTGCAACATTATGTCTTATCATCCTTACTATACTACTCTCAGCCTGTGGCGGTAGCAGTGCTACTAACAAGAGCAACACGAAAAATACCACCCTGACCATTGCTCCTAGCCCCAAGGGTGATTTTACTGAAAACTTTAGCCCTTATTCTCCCACCGCTTTAGATGGTGTACAGGGGCCTATGTATGAGACGCTCCTGTTCTTTAATCGTTTGGATGGAAGTATTAAGCCGTGGCTTGCATCAAGTTATACATTCTCGACCGATGCGAAGAGCTTGACTTTCCATTTACGCGAGGGAGTCAAATGGACGGATGGGCAACCGTTTACTTCAAATGACGTAGTGTTTACGCTGAATGACATCAAACAGTACCCTGCAGCCGATGGTGGCGGAATCTGGCAATACATTGATCAGGTGACGGCGCCTGATGCTAACACGGTCAATGTTACATTGAAGAAAGCCTATACGCCAATCCTCTGGTATCTTGGTGGGCAGGTCTGGATGTTGCCTAAGCATCTGTGGTCGAGTGTGGGTGATCCAACAAAGTATACGAATACGAAGCCTGTCGGCACTGGTCCCTTCACGCTCAAATCATTCACACCGCAACTCGTTGATTTTGTAAAGAATCCGAACTACTGGCAACCCGGCAAACCTGAGGTTACAGAGTTAAAATATCCCTCATTTAACTCGAACACGGGTGCTGAACTTGTGCTCTCTCAAGGACAACTCGATTGGACAGGGCTATTTACACCCGATATCGAAAAGACCTACGTCAAACGTAATCCTTCAACTAACCACTACTGGTTCCCCGCGAGAAATGTTGTTATGCTCTATCTGAACACGGCGAAGGCTCCATTCAACAAACTCGCTGTGCGTCAGGCAATCAGTGGCGCGCTTGACCGTGAGCAGATGTTTAAGGTTGCCGAAAGTGGCTATGAGCCAGTAGCTCACCCGACCGCGCTTGTGTTACCTTCCAACAAGAGCTATCTCGCGTCGGAGTACGCAAGTTCTACATTTTCGATTGATACTGCTAAGTCGATGCAGCTGCTCGAGAGTGCGGGCTTTAAGAAGGGCAGCGATGGTATCTATGCAGACGCAAGTGGCAAAAAGCTTTCCTTCAATATTGATGTTGTGAATGGTTGGACCGACTGGGTGACGAACTGCCAGATTATGGCGGACAATCTTAAGAAAGTTGGTATTGACGCGAAAGTGAACTCGGTCTCGTTCAATGCTTACTATAGCGCATTGCAACAGGGAACGTTTGATACTGCCATCTCCTGGACGAACGCAGGCCCCACACCATACTTCCTCTACAACTCACTGTTGAACAGCAGCAATACAAAACCAGTAGGCCAGACAGCTGTATCCAACTGGGCACGGTGGAGTGATCCTGCGACTGATACATTGCTTAATCAGTATGCGACTTCAACCGATCAAAATGTGCAGCAGCAGGCGATTGCTGGTATCCAAAAGATCATGGTCGAGCAACTACCAAGCATTCCGCTCGTCTATGGTGCAACCTGGAACGAATATAGCACCGCTCGCTTCACTGGTTGGCCCTCTGAAAGTAACCCATACGCGTCTCCTGCGCCATTCGACTATCCCGATGCTGAAATCGTGATGCTGAATCTTAAGCCGGTGGCGTAGTTGTGTAGTAGTTGCTTTATAAGGACGGAGCAATCAGGTCGTCTTTATGAAGCAACTACATCTTATAGAAGGAGCCGTGCGATGGGCCACTTACTTCGCCGCATCGGGTTTTATCTGATTGCGCTGTGGACATCAATTACTATCACATTTATTATTCCGCGCCTTTCGCCAATCAATCCGGCGCAAGCATTGATTGGGCGCTTCAAGGGGAATTTGCAGCCAGAAGCGTTGCATTCCTTAGAGGTAGCCTTTGGCGTTAGTCACGATCCGTTATATGTGCAATATTTTCAGTACCTCGGTCAGTTGGCGCATGGCAATCTCGGCGTCTCAATCACCTACTCCGCAGCACCTGTGGCGGAAGTGATCGGACAGGGTTTGCCATGGACATTGTTACTCGCGACCCTCTCCGTTGTCATTAGTTTTGTGGTTGGAACGCTCTTGGGCGTCGTTGTCGCGTGGCGTCGTGGTTCCGCTCTGGATACCGTTCTGCCTCCGTTGTTGACGTTCTTCTCTGCCGTCCCCTACTTCTGGCTTGCTTTGATTTTTCTCTACGTTCTCGGTTTTATCCTGAACTGGTTTCCTATTACGGGCGGCTATGATACCGACGTTGCGGTTGGCTTAACGCCAGACTTCATCAGCAGTGCTATTTATCACTCTATTCTGCCCGCCCTCACACTTGTGCTTGGCTCTGTAGCGGGTTGGGTGCTTGGTATGCGTAACGCAATGATGACGACACTCTCCGAAGATTATGTCTTGATGGCTGAGGCAAAGGGCTTACCCGAAGGTCAGGTGATGTTTGCGTATGCCGCACGCAACGCAATTTTGCCGAATATCACGGGTTTCGCGCTCGCGCTGGGCTTTGTTGTCGCGGGCCAGCTTGTAACCGAGATTGTGTTCTCGTATCCCGGTATTGGCTTCAAATTATTACAGGCCGTTTCCAACAGTGATTATGCACTGATACAGGGTATTTTCCTGGTTATCGCCTGTGCTGTGCTGGGCGCGAACTTTCTCGCTGATCTGCTCTATACCGCACTTGATCCACGTGTACGTCAGGGAAGGGGATAGGTAGTTATGAGTGTTCCAACATCTTCACAGCATCCACCATTCTCTGATGACAATGAGCCAATTCCAGCAATTGTGCAAGAGACGGAGAGTGGAACAATCGCCACTGTTAGTTCAGACACAAGTGCGGCCTCGGTTATTGGTGGCGTTGCCGGTACTGGCGTTATAGCAGCACCTCTACCGGGCAGTGGTGCGCCCGCGACGCAAGCAAACTTCTTTGCTGGCCGCTTGATCGACATTTGGCGGTTCATCACACACAACCGTAAAGTGGCGATTGGTGCAACTATTATAGGTATCTTTGTCCTGATCGCCATCTTCGGTCCCTTGCTTGTGCACGGCGACCCTAATGCACTCGGTCCAGATACACTTGTTGGTCCTTCACCTGCGCACTTGTTAGGCACGACCCAAACGGGACAAGATGTGTTTACACAACTTATCGACGGTACGCGTACCTCTATTGTGCTTGGCTTCGCGATTGGCATCCTCGCTACCGCGCTTTCAGTATTGGTTGGCTTGACGGCGGGCTACTTTGGCGGCGTCATTGACGATATACTATCGCTTGTCACAAACGTGTTTCTAGTACTTCCCGCGTTTCCACTCGCCGTCGTCATGGCCTCGTATTTTCCCTTCAAGGGACCTCTACAGCTAGCGATTATCATTACGATTACGGGTTGGGCATGGGGAGCACGTGTCTTACGAGCGCAAACCCTGTCGATGCGACAGCGCGATTTTGTTGAGGCGGCGCGCGCGACGGGCGAGAGTACATGGCGCATTCTCTTCTATGAAATCTTGCCGAACGAGATTGCGATTATTGCCGCGAGTCTGCTGGGAACTGTGACCTATGCTATACTTGCGGAGATTGGCTTTGAGTTCCTTGGTCTGGGTGATGTGACGATTCCGAGTTGGGGCGTAATGCTCTTCTGGGCGCAAAACAACGATGCGCTTCTGCTTGGTGCGTGGTGGTGGTTTGTGCCACCGGGCTTCTGTGCCGCACTGGTTGGTGCTGCTTTAGCCTTCATCAACTTTGGTATCGACGAGGCCGCGAATCCACGCTTACGGCGTGAACCTAAACCGAGAGTTGCCAAAGCCAGCCGCGTTGTCCGAGAAGAGAAAGAGGGAGTCGCATAATGGTTATTGCAGTCGAAAAAGAGACATTGCTCGCTGTAAGAAATCTCAGCGTAGACTACGTGGCCGCCAACGGCACTGTTCACGCGGCAACAAACGTGAGCTTTACGCTAAAGCGCGGCGAAATTCTTGGCCTTGCGGGTGAGAGTGGTAGTGGCAAATCAACGCTTGCCTACGCTATCTCTCGACTGCTTCGTCCTCCCGCCGAAATTGTAGGGGGCGAGGTCATCTATTATCCACGCTCACGCAGCGACGCTGACGCTGTTCACATCACGCCATCCAGTTCACGCTTGAAAGGTGAAAAGCGTGTGATGGGGAGCGAAGACGAGACGGAACCGATTGATATATTACGCTTGACGCCTTCCCAGTTGCGTGCCTTTCGCTGGAGTGAGCTGTCCATTGTATTTCAGAGTGCCATGAATGCTCTGAATCCTGTGATGACCGTTGGCCGACAGATTATAGATGTTCTCAAGGTACACCGTCCTCTAATGGGTCCTGATTCACGCAAGGCGCGGGCGTTGGAGTTGCTTAAACTCGTGGGCATCGCGTCGGACCGCATTAATAGCTATCCGCATGAGTTGAGTGGTGGCATGCGCCAGCGCGCGGTAATCGCCATTGCACTCGCTCTCTCGCCTGAAATTATTATCATGGACGAGCCTACAACCGCGCTCGACGTGGTGGTACAGCGTGAGATTTTAACAGAGATTATTCGTTTGCGCGAGCAGTTAGGCTTCTCGGTCATCTTCATCACGCACGACCTGTCGCTCTTGCTCGAACTCGCGGATAAGGTCGCGATTATGTACGCTGGCAAACTCGTCGAAACAGCATCGCGTCGAGATCTGTACCTGCATCCCCGGCACCCCTATAGCTATGGCTTGCTTAAATCATTTCCCACCATCTCCGGGCCGCGTCGTACTATGACAGGTATTCCCGGTTCGCCCCCGGACTTACGTAACGTGCCTCCAGGATGTGCGTTCCACCCGCGTTGCTCGTTTGCCTTCGATGCTTGCTCCAGCGTTGTGCCTGCACTGCAAGCGTCCACACCTGAGAGTCCAGATCAACTTGTCGCATGCCATCTCTATAACCAGAGACTTGCTCCTGCCGGTCCACCATCGACGGCAGATTTTGCACAGAAGCTTATAGAAGGGGGAAAAGCCAAATGAGTACCGCACACTCCACATTTCCTGTAGATGAGCAACCGCGCTCCGATGAAGCGATTCTTGTGGCCGAGCATATACGCAAGCTATTTCCATTGCGCGGAAAAGTGTTTGGACCCGCACGCGCTGTACATGCGGTCGAGGACACGTCGCTTGCACTTTATCCTGGACGAGCAACCGCGCTGGTAGGCGAAAGTGGTAGCGGCAAAACCACGGTCGCTCGCATGCTGGCGCGCATGTATGACCTGACTTCCGGTACATTGCGCTTCCGTGGTACATCTGTACAACTCAAAGGAGCAGCATCTCTGCGCGAGTACCGGCGTCATGTACAACTCGTTTTTCAGGACCCATTTGCTTCGCTCAATCCAGTGCATAACGTGCGCTATCATCTGAGCCGTCCCCTGCGTGTTCACGGACATGCGCGTACACAGAGCGAGGAGACCGAGCAGGTGCTGGCACTGCTGAGAAAAGTAAGCCTGAGTCCAGCCGAACAGTTCATCGAGAAGTTTCCACACCAGTTAAGTGGCGGGCAAAGACAGCGCGTAGCTATCGCCCGTGCGCTGGCGGCACAACCGGAGGTGTTGCTTGCCGACGAACCCGTCTCCATGCTTGATGTGTCGATACGTCTGGACGTGCTCAATCTGCTGTTGCGCCTGAAGGATGAGGAGCGTCTGGCCTTGCTCTTTATCACACATGACATCGCGAGCGCACGTTATTTCGCCGAAGACACATTGGTGATGTACGCGGGTCAAATGGTAGAGGGCGGGCCGAGCGACGAGGTGATACAGCAGCCCAAGCATCCCTACACGCAACTACTGATCTCCGCCGCGCCCGATCCAGACAAGGTAAGTCTTGATGGCAAGAGCACTACTGAGCTACCCGCGCGTGGCGAGATTCCTAGCCTGATTACTCCGCCAAGCGGGTGTCGTTTTCACCCGCGCTGTCCCCACGCCATGCCCGTATGTCGCGAACGCTTTCCTGAGCGAACCGACTTAGGCGGTGGACACTGGACGCACTGTTTCCTTTATAATGATAGTGACAAGGTGTAGGGACTGACGATGCAGTCCCTACACGAATTTATTACAGACAAACCAAATCAGTACCTATAGAGGAGCCTTACATGAGCATCAGCGATGATATCCAGCAGCGAACGGTAGCAGATGTTGCACTTTCCTCAGCGTTTCCTTCGACATTTTTATGGGGAGTCGCAACCTCTTGTTATCAGATAGAGGGTGCCGTACATGAAGATGGACGAGGGCAATCTGTGTGGGACATGTTCGCGGCACTGCCAGGGAAGACGTATCGCGGTGAAACGGGCGCAATAGCTGCGGACCACTATCATCGTATGCCGCAAGATGTAGAAATCATGGCGCAACTTGGTATCGGTGCCTACCGTTTCTCTCTTGCGTGGCCCCGCATTGTGCCAGATGGGAGAGGCCGTATCAATACGCGCGGTCTCGAGTTTTACGACCGTCTTGTAGATACGTTGTTAGCTAAGCATATCCGCCCCATTGCTACACTTTATCACTGGGACCTTCCGTTAGCTCTTTATAACGAGGGTGGTTGGCTGAACCGGAACACAGCCTATGCATTCGCGGAGTATGCCGAGGTAGTAGCGCGTCAACTTGGGGATCGTGTCGATATGTGGATTACACATAACGAACCGTGGTGCTCCGCCTATCTTGGCTATGGGAGTGGTATTCATGCTCCAGGCATACAGGATATGCAAGCGGCGGCAATCGCGGGACACCACCTCTTGCTTTCACATGGCCTGGCCGTGCCACGCCTGCGTGCGCACACAAAGGCTGGTACGCAAGTAGGAATTGCGCTAAACTTTACTCCTGTTTATCCTGATGATACCACTTCCGAGACGGCAGATGCGGTTGCACGAGTTGATACGCTTACCAATCGCTGGTTTGTTGAGCCACTTTATAAGAGTGCCTATCCTGAGCATCTCTTTGAGACTATGGGTGTGCAACCTCCACCAATTCAGAGTGGAGACCTTGCGATTATTGGCACTCCGCTTGACTTTCTTGGCGTCAACAGCTATACCCGCTCTATTGTACGCAGTAATTCAGAAAAGCCTGATGGTGTAGAGTTTGTGGCATCTGTGCCCGGAGTCTCGTATACCGAGATGGGTTGGGAGGTCTATCC
>CAXTUE010000005.1:12218-21295 GCA_964247355.1 uncultured Ktedonobacteraceae bacterium
ATATATGATTTGCTAGAAAGGCTGCACAAAGAATACGCTATACCCTCGTTGTTCGTAACAGAGAATGGGGCTGCGTTTGATGATACTGTCGGAAGCGATGGCAAGGTTGCAGATAGTCAGCGTATCGAATACTTACGGGCGCATATAGACTCGCTTGGACGAGCACTAGCGCAGGGAGTGCCTGTTCAGGGCTATCTCGTCTGGTCTCTCCTCGATAACTACGAGTGGGCGGAGGGCTATAGTAAGCGCTTCGGTCTCGTGTATGTGGATTATGCAACACAGAAACGTATCATCAAGGAAAGCGGACACTGGTATAAAGCATTTATTCAACGATAGTCGTTGGTCTCAGGTTAACTCTTCCTGTGCTTTTGCGTTCATTTTGCTCTCACCTTTATCAAGAGAATGTATCATCCACTATGGTTGTGTTGTATGAAAACATAATTATGTTTTCATACAACACAATACTACCCATTGACAGGGCTGTAGTGCTGATATATTCTTAGCGTTGTAGAAATGGGAATTATTTCACGCAGTTAAGAAGCATAAGGTGAGAACGCGTGCCAGAAGACGCTAATACAAGGGTATCGCGCGAGAAGCGTGCGGTTATTGCTATTGTTGAGGACGACGCATCTTTAGTAGAAATGTTCTCAGCTACATTGATGTTATCTGGCCAATGGCAAGTGCATGTGTTTTCTGATGGCGAGTCTGCGCTTCATCAGATACCAGCACTCGGCGCACACCTGATTATCCTGGATGTTGGACTGCCCAACTTGGATGGTGCCTCGCTCTACAAATTATTGCGTGGCCATAGTAAGACACGCACTATCCCCATACTTGTGGTCACGGGTAGTCACGATTGGGAATTACATCGTATGGGATTGCAAGCTGGCTTTCTCTTGCAAAAACCATTCAGCACCACCGACCTGATTAGCATGATTCATGCACTGCTACCAAATTCATCCTCCTAAAAACTACTTGTACTCATTGCCCTGTGTGAATCGTTAAGAGGAATAGTATCTGTTGTAAGCAATGGAACAGCTACTTGCATAAAACGATTCGGGTACATGAGGTTTTTATGATACAGCCCGCAAACAAGATACATACATTTTATCAGAGCCGCATGGCATACACGCGCACACGTCGCTTGGGATGGTTGCTGAGCGGCGTATTTTTACTGAGTGCCATTGTCTCTTTTACCCTGGGTGTGCGTCTGTTGGGGACATACACGCACGTCTTCACGTTTTACCTGAAGTGGCAAGACGCACTGGTGGCACTACTCTGGTTTCTTAGTTTTCTGACATTGGGCGGCAGTGTGCTGACGCTCCGTTTTCAGTATGCCGTATACGTAGGCTACGTCAAGGGCGTGTTTTCCTTGATTGATAGCACATCTATCGCGGTACGCGATATCTCGGCGGAAAACCTCGCCAGCATCTTTTGGATATTAAATGCAGCCTTCTGGTGTTTTGTTCCTGTACTCGTCGGCCTTGTGCCTGTCATTTTGATCGGCTGGACGCTCCATTTTACACCGCTATTCCTCGCCGTTGTTGCTACCGGAGTCGCGATTCTACTTAGCCTTGCCGGTCTTGTATTGAGCATAACCTTTAGCAGTTTTATTCTCGTCGGCATTTTTGGCGCAGTTTCATTATGGCAAAAACTGGGGTATGTCCATACCTACAAGCTTGATACGCACACAACGCTGCGTTGCGATGGCAATATTCTCACCGTCATCTATCCCGATATGCCAGAGTCCATGCTTGACCTGAACGCGCTGAACAAGGGGGATAAGCAACTCTTGTTGGCGTCACTTCACGAACACTGGCTTGCCTCCGAGTGTCTCTGGACACTTTCTCTTGACTCAGCTAACGAGCAAGGCGTACAAAAAATCGAGGTTGAGCAAGATGCCTTGCTCATTCCATAATTCGGGAATAAAAAAGGACTTGACAACGTTCTCTTGTGTAGAAGCCATTATCACGCAATCCCATCAACAAATATTTTGTATGTTCCTGAAATGTGTTGACATATGTTGAGCAAGAGCGTATAATACCCTCTTGTTAGAGCATGTATACTAATAACAGTGGCGTTATCAGCAGAATAAAAGGCAAGTGTATTATTCCCCGAATATTTGAGGACACTACCATAAACCACATATGTATAGACGTTCGGTATGCTCCCTATGCCCTAAAGGTACCGCAACGGAAGTAGTTTTATAGACAGAACACTGCATTGTGCGTTATTCTTCTACAGAGAGTAATGAGAATGGAGTGTGTTTTGTTGTCTCTGTATAGATTATAACGTATATAAAATTCATTCTATGCTTTTTGTTCTAGCTTCATGTGAGCGCGGTGCGGGTCGTGTCTCGTAAGGACCGATTTATCACGTTCTTCAGTAGCCTTTGGAGGGGATCGCTATGTGGGTAATGGTACGCAGAAATCTGATAACACATCATAGACAGGCAGACCGAGAAGGTGAGGAGTAACTATCCTTTTGTGGAGGTTGCTCTTCTTGTCGTAATACTTTCTCAGCAGGCTTCTTGCTATTCCAACTACCGGCATCTTGGTAGTCAGCAAGGAGGAACACACTTGGTATTATTATCTAATTTTTCCTTTTTTTGTTACTCGAAAGAGGGATGCATGTGCATCTCTTGGTTCCTCTATGGGACGTGTGGAGTGCCTAATGCGCACTCCTACAGTGTGAGAGGAGATCTCCAGGTATGGTAATCAGTACGAGAGCAGTCGCTCTTCCAGAACGTGTTTCGTTTGCGCGTATTCCAGACATTCGGACCATGCCGGGCCTGATTCAAATTCAGCTCGACTCTTTTGAATGGTTTAAGAAAGAAGGTTTGCACGAACTCTTTCAAGAAATATCTCCAATTGAAGACTTTACCGGCAAGAATCTGAGCCTGGAATTCATTGTTCCGCAAGAACCCTTTGGCAAGCCAAAGTATTCCGAGGATGAATGCCGTGATCGTGATGCCACATTTGCCGCACCACTCAATGTGAAGGCACGTCTCGTCAATAAAGAGACGGGCGAAATCATTGAAAAGGATATATTCATGGGTGACTTTCCTTTGATGACAAAGGAAGGTACCTTTATTATCAACGGTGCTGAGCGCGTCGTCGTCAGCCAATTGGTCCGCTCCCCTGGTGTCTACTATACGGTAGATGAGGACGCCACAACTGGTCGCAGGCTCTACGCTGCGAAGCTTATTCCAGGCCGTGGTGCATGGCTTGAGTTCGAGACAAGCAATAAGAATTTGCTGACCGTCAAGATCGACCGCAAACGTAAGCTGCCGGTAACAACATTACTGCGCGCGATTGCCAGTCTTGCGAAGGATCAGTGGCACTCCGAAGACCTCGATCTGTCGACCGATCAGGGTATTCTCGATGCCTTCAAGGATGTCGACAATGATGCCAATATTCGCTACATGCAGGCCACGCTCGACCGAGACCCTGTGAAGCGTGAGGACGAGGCTCTGCTTGAATTGTATAAGAAGTTACGTCCTGGCGACCCTGCTACCGTCGATAACGCGCGCTCGCTGGTGAAAAACCTGTTCTTTAACCCACGTCGTTACGACCTGGGCAATGTCGGTCGCTACAAACTGGACCGCAAGCTGGACCTATCTATTCCGCAGAGCCAGCGCATTCTGACACAGGACGATCTGGTCAACATCATCCGTCGCTTGATCTCGCTCAACAACGGGCATGGCAAGAAGGATGACATAGACCACCTTGGCAACCGCCGCGTACGCTGTGTCGGCGAATTGATTCAGTCGCAGTTTCGCGTCGGCTTGCTCCGTATGGAGCGCGTCGTCAAGGAGCGCATGAGCATTCAGGAGCCGGGGCAGGCCACACCAAACGCACTTATCAATATTCGTCCTGTGGTTGCCGCGATGAAAGAGTTTTTCGGCGGTAGCCAGTTGTCACAGTTCATGGACCAGACCAACGCCCTTGCGGAAATTGGTCACAAACGTCGTCTCTCTGCACTTGGCCCTGGTGGTCTCTCGCGTGAGCGTGCAGGCTTCGATGTACGTGACGTTCACGAATCGCACTATGGCCGTATCTGTCCAATCGAGACGCCGGAAGGTCCAAACATTGGTCTGATCGGCAATCTTGCAACCTACGGGCAAATCAATCCCTATGGCTTCATCGAGACACCATATCGTAGGGTTGTGAAGCGCGTTCCCGCAAATGACCGTCGCCTACTCGGACGTGAGTTCCGTGGCGTTGTCGGTCGCGAGCGTGACGATGTTGTGACCGCCGACGGCGAAGTGTTGATTAAGGGGCGTGAGCGTGTACGTGTTGATGAGGCACTGTTCAACAAATTGTCCGAAATTCTTGGCGAGACCGAAGTCCGCATTCGCTCGTTCGTCACTGACGAGGTAGACTACCGTACCGCCGATGACGAAGAGAACTTCTGGATCGCACAGGCCAACACTGTGTTGACTGAAGACAATGAGTTTGGTGAAGAGCGTGTGCTCTGCCGCTATCAAGGCGAATTCGCGCTTGAGGCCGCCGACAAGGTGGACTATATGGACGTATCGCCACGTCAAACAGTGAGCGTCGCCACTGCACTCATTCCGTTCCTTGAGCATGACGACGTGAACCGCGCGCTGATGGGGGCGAACATGCAACGTCAAGCTGTGCCTCTGTTACGTCCACAATCGCCAATCTGTGGCACCGGTATTGAGCGTCAAGTCGCGATTGATTCCGGTCAAGTTGCACTGGCTCGTGTAACAGGTGAAGTTGTTTCGGCAACAGCGCGCCGTATTGAAATTATTGACGAGCAAGGCGAAGTACATGCACATCGCTTGCGTAAGTTCGTACGCTCTAATGCTGGTACCTGTATCAATCAGAGGCCATTAGTGCGTAAGGGAGATTTCGTCACCGTCGGACAGGTGATTGCCGATAACACCTCGACACAAAAAGGTGAGTTAGCCTTAGGTCAAAATATCCTGGTCGCGTTTATGAGCTGGGAGGGTGGTAACTTCGAGGATGCCATTCTGATTAGCGAAAACATTGTCCGTGAAGACCTCTTTACCTCGATTCACATTGAGAAATATGAGGTTGACGCACGTGACACCAAACTGGGACCAGAAGAGATTACGCGCGACATTCCAAACGTTGGTGAAGAGGGACTGAAAAACCTCGACGAGCGTGGCATCATCTATGTGGGTGCCGAAGTCGGGCCACAAGATATTCTGGTTGGCAAGATCACGCCAAAGGGCGAGACCGAGCTAACGGCGGAAGAAAAACTGTTGCGCGCCATCTTCGGTGAAAAGGCGCGTGAAGTAAAAGACACATCGTTGCGTGTGCCACACGGCGAGCGCGGTAAGATTGTCGAAGTGAAGGTCTTCTCTCGTGATGCGGGCGATGAGCTACCTCCGGGCGTCAACCAGTTAGTGCGTGTGAGTATCGCGCAAAAACGCAAGATTGGCGCGGGCGACAAAATGGCCGGTCGCCACGGCAATAAGGGCGTTATCTCACGGGTGTTGCCAATCGAGGATATGCCATTCCTGCCGGACGGTACGCCGGTTGACATCATTCTTAATCCATTAGGTGTGCCGCACCGTATGAATATCGGCCAGATCATGGAGACGCACCTCGGCTGGGCCGCCAGTGTGCTTGGCTTCAAGATCGCCACTCCTGTCTTTGACGGCGCAACCGAAGAGGACATCGAAGAATTCCTGCGTAGAGCGAACCTGCCAGAAAGCGGCAAGGTGCAGCTCTACGACGGACGTACTGGCGAACCATTCGATCATCCAGTGACGGTCGGCTACAACTACATGTTGAAACTGGCCCACCTCGTGGAAGACAAGGTACACGCTCGTTCAACCGGTCCATACAGCTTAATCACGCAGCAGCCGCTCGGTGGTAAGGCGCAATTTGGTGGACAGCGCTTCGGTGAGATGGAAGTGTGGGCGTTGGAAGCCTATGGTGCCGCCAACATCTTGCAAGAGATATTGACCGTCAAGTCTGACGATGTGGTAGGTCGTGTGAAGACATATGAAGCCATCGTGAAGGGCGAAAACATTATGGAGCCTGGCGTTCCAGAATCCTTCAAGGTGCTTGTCAAAGAGTTACAGAGTCTGGGCATCAATGTTGAGGTTCTCAACGAAGATGAGCAGAAGATACAGTTTGTTGAGGATACCTCAAGTGATGTGATGCCCGAACTAGGCATCAATCTTTCCGGTTTCGAGGGAGATCAATAAATCCTTTTGTGGATACACACACCTATCGCGAAGCGATAGGTGTGTGTATCCACAAAAAGACGGGCGCGATTTATCGCGCGTGGAGGTAGCATGCTCGAAGTAAATGATTTTAACGCCATCCGTGTTAGCCTTGCCAGCCCTGAGCAGATTCGTGGTTGGAGCTATGGCGAGGTAACGAAACCGGAGACGATTAACTACCGTACACTCAAACCAGAGAAAGACGGCCTGTTCTGCGAACGCATTTTTGGACCGACAAAAGACTGGGAGTGCTATTGCGGTAAATATAAAAGAGTCCGTTTTAAGGGTATTGTATGCGATAAGTGCGGTGTCGAGGTTGCGCGCTCAAAGGTTCGCCGCGAGCGCATGGGCCATATCGAACTGGCCTCCCCGGTGAGCCATATCTGGTACTTCAAGGGAACGCCCAGTCGTATCGGTTTGTTGCTGGACCTCTCGCCACGCAACCTTGAGCGCATTCTGTACTTTGCGCTCTATGTTGTCACTCATATCGACGAAGAGGCGCGCCAACAGCACCTCATGCGCATTGACGAAGAGACGATTGGCCTCGATCAGGACCAGGACGGCAAGGTTGTCGAGCGCGTCGAGAGCTTGAAAACGCGTCGCGACAACGAGGAAACCACGCTGCAAACACGTCTGGCGGACGAGCGACGCCGGGGCGAGCAGGAGCGTGATGAAGCTCTGCGCGATGCTGAAAGTGCGGAGAGCGAGACACTCGCACAGTTGCGGGCCAGCATGGGTCAGACTGTGGAAGAGGACATCGTGTTTGCCACCGGTGACACAACGCAGACAATCGTGGATCAGGGCAAGACGGTTGCTTCAAAAGACATCGAAACATTGTCTCGCCTCGCCGAGGTGACGCGCAACGATATTGCCGAACGTGCTCGTATAGAGGCGCGTGACGCACAAACACGTATCGAAAATGATATCGAGCGCATGAAGCTTGAGTATCAGGCGCAGATCGACACGGCGCAAACTCAAATCGAAAAAGAGCGCAAGGAAAATCACGCTCGTCTGGAGCAGCAACGTCGCGACCTGGAAGGCATCAAGAAGCTGGACCTGTTGCAGGAGAACCGCTATCGTGAACTGAAGGATGTGTTCAGTGATGTCTTCCGTGCTGGCATGGGTGCTGAGGCGGTGCGCGAACTGATCAGCGACATCGACCTGGAAAAACTCTCGGACGATATGCGTCGAGAAATTAACTCTACGGTAGGGCAGCGGCGTAAGAAGGCCACCAAACGTCTTAAGGTCGTTGAAGCCTTCCGCAAGTCGAACACCTCGCCAGAGTGGATGATTATGACGGTCCTGCCAGTGTTGCCACCAGACCTGCGCCCAATGGTGCAACTGGATGGTGGACGCTTCGCCACATCGGACCTGAATGACCTGTATCGTCGTGTGATTAACCGCAACAATCGTCTCAAACGTTTGTTGGAGTTGGGCGCGCCGGAGATCATCATCCGTAACGAGAAGCGTATGCTGCAAGAGGCATGTGACGCCCTTATCGACAATGGGCGTCGTGGACGTGCCGTTGCTGGTTCCGGCAATCATAAACTCAAGAGCCTGTCCGACATGCTCAAAGGTAAGCAGGGCCGCTTCCGTCAAAACCTGCTTGGTAAGCGTGTGGACTACTCCGGTCGCTCCGTGATCGTGGTTGGTCCAGACTTAAAACTACACCAGTGTGGTCTGCCTAAGCGCATGGCACTTGAACTGTTCAAGCCATTTGTGATGCGCAAACTGGTGGAACAGAATTTCGCGCACAATATCAAGAGTGCAAAGCGTTTCGTTGAGCGTGTCAAGCCAGAGGTATGGGACGTGCTTGAAGAGGTCATCAAGAACCATCCGGTTTTGTTGAACCGTGCTCCTACCCTGCACCGTCTCGGTATTCAAGCGTTCGAGGCTGTACTTGTCGAGGGCAGTGCCATTCAATTGCATCCATTGGTCTGTTCCGCCTTTAACGCGGACTTCGACGGCGACCAGATGGCGGTTCACGTTCCGCTCTCTGAGAAGGCGCAAGATGAGGCACGTCGTTACATGATGTCAACCCGTAACCTGCTCTCACCACAAAGCGGCGATCCGTCGATTGGTGCTAGCCAGGATATGGTGCTCGGCTGCTTCTACCTGACACAGCAACGTCCTGATAAGAAGGGCGAAGGCCGTGTCTTCACCGACACACACGAGGCTCTGCTCGCCTATCAATCAGGCGTTATTGACTTGCAAGCACCGATTAAAGTGCGTTTGATCGGCATAGATGTCTTTGATAGCCCACCTCCATCCAAACCAAACGTGACAAGCAAATTGGTTGATACAACGGTTGGCCGTATCATCTTCAATGAAGGACTGCCTGAGCGTCTGCGTTTCAAAAACTACGCGATGAAAAAGGAAAATCTGCGACAGGTGATCGCGGAGTGCTTCAAAGAATATGGGCGTGTCAAGACGACCGAGCTTGCCGACGAGATCAAACGTCTCGGTTTCACGTTCGCCACAAAAGCTGGTGCCACCATCGCGATTAGTGATGTAAAGGTTCCTGCTGGTAAGCAAGACGAACTGGCAAAGGCTGATGCCAAGATTACTGATCTCGAAGAGCAGTATCATGACGGTCTGATTACCTCAAACGAGAAGTACCTGCAAACAATCGACATCTGGAACGAAGCAACCGAGAACGTCAGAAAGATGGTTGAGACAACACTCGATCCCTACGGCTCGATCTACACCATCGCCAATTCCGGCGCGACAAAAGCGAAGTTCCAACAGATTCGTCAGTTGTCCGGTATGCGCGGACTCATGGCAAGTCCATCTGGTCGCATCATTGAAATTCCTATTCGCGGTAACTTCCGCGATGGTCTGAGTGTGTTGG
>CAXTUE010000005.1:21305-26473 GCA_964247355.1 uncultured Ktedonobacteraceae bacterium
TCAGTAGCCACGGCGCGCGTAAAGGTCTTGCCGACACCGCTCTTCGTACAGCAGAGTCGGGCTACCTGACCCGTCGTCTTATCGACGTGGCGCAGGACGCGATTGTTACGGAGGAGGATTGTGGTACTCCTGATGGCGTCCTCATCACCGAGACTGATAGTAAGCAGATGATGCAGGATGACATTCGTAACCGTTTGAACGGGCGTGTACTCGGCGAGGCAATTCCTGAACTGCCACACATTGAGGTCAACGAAGAACTGACGGACGAGACTATTGATGAGATCATTACTGCAGGCATCAAGGCGGTACGTGTACGCTCTGTCTTAATGTGTCAGGCGCGACGCGGTATCTGCCGCAAGTGCTATGGACGCGATCTCGCGGCAAACGCTCTGGCAGCCATCGGTATGGCAGCCGGTATCGTTGCTGCACAGTCAATTGGTGAGCCAGGAACACAGTTGACCATGCGTACCTTCCACTCTGGGGGTATCGCAGGGGCGCAAGGAGACATCACACAGGGCTTGCCACGTGTCGAAGAACTGTTCGAGGCACGTGTGCCAAAGGAAAAGGCGGAGATTGCAGAGATCGACGGTGTGGTAGAGATCGTGAAGGACGAAAACACGAGTGCGCGTACAGTACGTGTGGTCTCGACCAATGTCTTCTTCGACGAGTATCCACTGCCCGAAGGTGCAAGTGTTCTGGTCGCTGATAAAGACAAAGTACAAAAAGATCAGGCAATCGCGATGATGCCTGCCGAAGCAGGAAGCGAAGCGCAGCCCGTGCTAGCTCGTACCGAAGGTGAGATCGTCATCAATGCCGATAGTCCGTTAAGCATTCGCTTCGAGGAGCGTGAAGAACGCTCGTACGTCATTCCTGTCGCACGCAGTATCACTGTAGAAAATGGTCAGAAGATTCAGGCGGGTACTGCCCTCACTTCCGGTCAGCGAGACCCACAGGATGTCTTGCGCATCCAGGGTCGCGAGGCTGTTCACCTGTATCTGGTGAAAGAAGTGCAACGCGTCTATCGCAATACTGGTGTGTACATTAATGACAAACACATCGAAGTCATCATTCGTCAAATGCTCCGTCGCGTGAAGATCGACGAATCGGGCGACACCGAGATGTTGCCAAATGACCTGGTTGATCGTTTTGTATATGCGGATAATAACGCACGTGTGCTGGCTGAGGGTGGCGAACCCGCGAAGGCCCAGACAGTACTGCTCGGCGTCACAAAAGCCTCTCTTAACACCGATAGCTGGTTGGCGGCTGCCTCCTTCCAAGAAACTACTCGTGTGTTGACCGAGGCGGCGATTGAGGGCCAGACAGACCATCTGGTCGGCCTGAAAGAGAACGTTATCATTGGTAAACTCATTCCTGCTGGCTCTGGCATCGTGCAACGCGAGCGCGAATTGATCGCACGCCAGCAAGCGGCAGCAGCCCATATCGCTACTGATACGGCGGTTGTGAATAGTATTCCAGCCACCGTTGGCGGCGGTACTCTGGGTCTGGCACTTGACAACTCAGAGGAAGAGTGATACAGTAAGTAACTGCAAATCAAGGCTGTTAGGGCGCGGAATACTGCGCCCTTGCACATAGAAAACTCAAAGAAAGACAGGGAGGATTATTCCTTGCCAACAATCAATCAGTTGATCCGAAAGGGTCGTTCGCAGAAACAGAAAAAAGTAAAGGCACCAGCGCTGCTGTACTCGTACAATGCGTTGAAGAATCGCACCTCCCGTCTACGTGGGTCCCCACAGAAGCGGGGTGTTTGCACACAGGTTCGTACCATGACGCCTAAGAAGCCGAACTCGGCGATGCGTAAAATCGCGCGTGTTCGCTTGACCAACCAGATGGAGGTCACGGCATACATTCCTGGTGAGGGCCATAACTTACAAGAGCACTCAGTCGTACTTATTCGCGGTGGACGTGTGAAAGACCTGCCAAGCGTACGCTATCACATCGTACGTGGCACACTGGACAGCGATGGCGTTTCAAAGCGCCGCCGTGGTCGCTCCAAGTATGGTGCGAAACGTCCAAAACCGGGTCAGGCAACCGCTGCACCAACCAAAGGCAAACGATAAACGGTTCAGGTCTGATTTATCACACCCCGAACCCGCATGTACATTTGCAGAGAGACTATATCCTCTCTGCCCGATACCACCTGAACGCCGTCAGGTCCGTCGGTTATTCCGCATCACAGAGAAGAGGTACTTCTCTTCTCTATGAGAGTCAGATGTCCTCCTGCTAAGGATAGGTATCTGCGTGTAGGCGTCCGTAGGAGATCGCAAGATAGTACTTGTGATTGACTTCGACGCCTTTTCTAGTGTCTTTCGTTAGCTTTCTATAGAGGCGTACAATAAGAAGTCAGCGATAGAAGCACTGGCAATTTCTATTTGCTTTTCCTGCTTACAACAAGCATCGTCAGGAACGAGCAACTGCCAGAAACAGAGCATAGTAGACGCAACTAGGGAACAGGCAAGATGCATCTCTTTGTTATTACATAGAGAAAGAGCACAGGCCAACAATCCACTAGTTGATGAGGAGAGAAACCTTGCCAAGACGTAGAAGAGCAGTGCGTCGGCCCGATGTGCCGGATGCACGATATAAAAGCCGAAATGTAGCACGCTTTATGAACAAGCTGATGCTTGACGGCAAGCGTAGCCTGGCAGAGCGCATTATCTATGATGCCTTTGATGCCATTGAAGCAAAGCAGAAGCGTCCACCATTGGAAGTGTTCGAGCAGGCGTTGAAGAACTCCACGCCAACTACCGAGGTCAAGCCTCGCCGCGTTGGTGGCTCAACCTATCAGGTCCCCGTGGAAATCCGTAGAGACCGTGGAAATACGCTGGCAATGCGCTGGCTCGTTCGCTCTGCGCGTTCTCGTACTGGACGATCTATGGCGGACAAACTCGCCAATGAGCTAATGGATGCCGCAGCGGGTCAGGGCGCAACCATTAAGAAACGAGAAGAGACCCATAAGATGGCGGACTCTAACAGAGCCTTCGCTCATTATCGTTGGTAAAAAAACATCATGGCAACAAGAGAATTTCAACTCGAAAAAACGAGAAATATTGGTATCATTGCTCATATTGATGCAGGCAAAACAACCACTACCGAACGCATTCTCTTCTACACAAAGAAGATTCACCGCATCGGTGAGGTCCATGAGGGCGCGGCCACTATGGACTGGATGCCTCAAGAGCAGGAGCGCGGCATCACCATTACATCAGCCGCCACAACCTGTTTCTGGCAAGACCATCGCATCAATATCATCGACACTCCTGGACACGTTGACTTTACGGCAGAGGTAGAGCGCTCATTGCGCGTCCTTGATGGCGGCGTCGTTGTGTTTGACGCGGTTGCTGGCGTTGAGCCACAGTCAGAAACTGTCTGGCGTCAGGCAAATAAATATGATGTTCCCCGTATGTGCTTCGTTAATAAGATGGACCGTACCGGCGCGGATTTCTGGCGCACTGTCGATATGATCCGTGAGCGTCTTGGCTCGGTGGCCGTGCCGATTCAGATTCCAATTGGCCGCGAGAGCAATTTCAAAGGCTTCATCGACCTGATTGAGGGTGAGGCGGTTATCTTTACCGATGACCTGGGCACAAAGTCAGACCATACTGAAGTTCCAACAAGCATGGAGGCCGAGTACAAGCAGCACCGCGAGTACATGATTGAGCGTGTTGCCGAGTCTGACGAGGAACTCACACTGAAGTATCTCGAAGGCGAAGAGATCACGAAAGAAGAGTTGGTCGTCGCATTGCGTAAGGCTACCATCGCTAACACGTTGGTGCCGGTATTGTGCGGAACCGCTCTGAAGAACAAGGGTGTGCAAGCAATGCTTGATGCGGTAATCGCATACTTGCCATCGCCACTCGACATTCCTGCTCCAGCAGGTATTAATCCTGATACTGGTGAGACTATTGAGCGGGCCGTTGATGACAATGCACCATTTAGCGCGCTCGTGTTTAAGATTGTTTCCGACCCATTCGTCGGGCGTCTTTCCTACCTGCGTGTCTATTCGGGTATGCTCACAAAAGGTGCAGCCACTGAAAATAGTACCAAGGGCAAACAAGAGCGCATTGGTCGCTTGCTACGTATGCATGCGAACCATCGTGAAGATATCGATGAAATCCGCGCTGGCGACATTTGCGCGGCTGTGGGCTTGCGTAATACCTTCACAGGTGATACACTATCCGACGCGCAGAACCCGATTATTCTGGAGTCAATCACCTTTCCTCAACCAGTAATTGAAATTGCTATCGAGCCGAAGACGCGAGCCGATCAGGACAAGATGGCGATTGCATTGAACAAGCTGGCAGAAGAGGACCCAACATTCCGTATGCATACCGACCAGGATAGTGGTCAAACAATTATTGCAGGAATGGGTGAGCTGCACCTGGACGTTATTGTGGACCGTATGTTCCGCGAGTTTAAGGTCGAAGCAAATATTGGTCGGCCACAGGTCGCATACCGCGAAACCATCACAAAGCCAGCACAGGCGCAGGGCAAGCACGTTCGTCAAACAGGCGGCCACGGTCAGTACGGTGACGTATGGGTCAAGGTTGAGCCAAACGAACGAGGCAAGGGCTTTGAGTTTGTCAATGCCATTGTTGGCGGTGTTGTTCCTAAAGAATACATCAAGCCAGTGGAGAACGGCATTCGTGAAACATTGGAGAACGGCATTATCGCTGGTTTCCCAATGATTGACGTGAAGGCTACGCTTTATGATGGGTCTTATCATGATGTTGACTCGAACGAAATGGCCTTTAAGACCGCTGGTTCGATAGCAATTAAAGAGGCCACGCGCAAAGCAGCTCCTGTTCTACTTGAGCCTGTGATGCTCGTGGAAGTGACCACTTCAGAGGAATTCTATGGAGGCGTTATCGGCGATCTCAACGGACGCCGGGGAACAATTCTAGGCATGGAAAGCCGCGGCGTACAGCATGTGGTGCGAGGACATGTACCCCTCTCCGAAATGTTTGGTTACGTGAACGATCTCCGTTCTATGACAAGCGGGCGTGCAAGCTACTCAATGGAGTTTGACCACTACGATCCCGTGCCGAGAAATATTGCCGAAGAAATTTCGGCGAAAGCATCTCGCTAAAATCGTGTTGAGGGAACGACATTGCATCGTTCCCTCAAACCATGCAGGTATAGAAGACTGT